>JAGGTZ010000016.1 GCA_021158805.1 Thermoproteota archaeon
CTCAATTAATTTTTCTCCTACCTTAGGGGCATTTTCTAACCTTTTAGAGGAGGGATATCCTGCAGAAAGGGTTTTTCTTAGCGGTAATACGATAGTAGACGCGGTTATGAAGGTACAAGAATTGGTAGGTAGGTCTAATATACTCAGAGAGTTAGGAATCTCCGAAGATGAGTTACTGATGACCGTTACGGTCCACAGAAAGGAAAATACTGATTATGAACATAGGATGCTAGGGATTCTGAAGGCCATAAAGGAGCTAGATGACTTAACTATAGTGTGGCCCCTGCATCCACGTACCCTAAAGAGGCTGAAGGAGTATGATCTGCTAAGGGATTTAAAAACCATGGATCATGTGATATTAACCGATCCCCTTGGTTATTTGGACTTTTTAAAGCTACTTTCATCTTCTCACGTTGTTGCAACAGATTCTGGTGGCGTTCAAGAGGAATCTGTGACTTTAAGAGTCCCTTGTGTTATTCTCAGAAATAATACTGAGAGACCGGAGCTAATCGAGCTGGGGATTGGTAGAATTGCTGGCACTAATCCAGCATCAATTATATCCTCGGTAAGAGATTTTGTATATAACGAAAAAATGAGGACTAAGCTTGAGAAACTGCCTAATCCCTATGGAGACGGCACTGCAGCCAAGGTCATCGTAGATGTTCTAAGAAGAACATGGGATTTGAGAGCAATTAGACACGAATCTCCATACTTTAGAGGAGGATCCCCACACTACATAGCCTTTAAGGTCCCGGAGAATTTAGTAGGGATTACTGTAGCTAGATTTCAAGAGATTACTGGATATGAAGTTGTCAGCATCTATAATGCCTCTGGAAAGGCTGTCTTTTTCGACCTAAGTAAGCCATTCTCAAGAGGAGAAGTAGTTAGAGTTAGGGGTGATCCATATAATTTCCAGAAAGTTGTTAAATTGATGAGGGAGAGAAGATGAGTCCCTTGGAAGTCATTGGATTATTACTTATAGTGTGTGGCGTAATATTAATTTTAGTGGCTTTACTCCTTCCTAGGAGGAGATTCGGCGACTATAGCGTTGGAGGGATTATACTTGTCGGGCCTATCCCAATAATATTTGGCAAGAATATCAAAACATCCCTGTTAATAGTGCTAATAGTTGTATCACTGATGATGATGCTATTCATGGCAGTACTCATGGGTGTGTGGAAATGAGTGAGGTCTTGGATGAGGGCATTATGGTTAGGACTTTCCTCGTATTCCTAGGAGTTTCCATGATAATAATGGGTATTATGGCCCTTACTATCTCATTATCAGCACAAACACTAGAAGAGAGTAAAGGAGGTAGTTTTGTAGTTATCATCGGACCTTTCTTCTTAGCTATGGGAAAAGATATACCTCTTTACATCACAGTCGTTCTCATCGCGGTATCATTAATTTTAATCCTTCTCCTAGTCCTTTACTCAAGGAGATTCTTGAAGGTGGTTGAAAGTGGGACGAGTTGAGGTTTTCCTCTCATTAGACCTTACCTCACTTAAAGAAGCTCTAAAGATAGCAAGGGATGCAAGAGAGGTGGGGTTTAAAGAGTTCGAGGCTGGCACACCCCTAATAAAGTCTGAAGGTATGATGGCAGTTAGATCACTCAGAGAAGAGTTTCCTGATTCTAAAATATTCGCAGATATGAAGACCATGGATACAGGGTCCCTAGAAGCGTCATTGGCCTTTAGTGCTGGTGCTGACATAATGAGTGTAATGGCGGCCTCTCCTAATGAGACAATAAAGGAAGCCGTTAAAACTGCTGAAAGCTGGGGAAGAGAAATTCTAGTAGATACCTTGGGACTTAAAGACGTCGTAGAGAGAATTAAGGAGCTTGCTGAACTGGGAATTCATAGGATTTGCCTCCATAAAGGTATCGATGAAGGAGTATTCCTTGAATTCGAGTTGATAGACCAATTAAGAGAGCTTGGGATAAAGATAGGGGTGGCCGGAGGTATTAGCTCCTCGACCATAAAGGAAGTGGTATCTAAAGCCGATTTTGTTATGGTTGGCAGGGCTATAACAAAGTCGAAAAATCCCAAAGAAAGTGCAAGAGAGATATTAAGGGCTGTGGGGCTTACTTAACTTTACGTCTTCTTCTCTTCTTCATTGTTAACTTCCTTTTTATTGCTTCTGTTTCGATCTTAGCTAGTTCCGATAGGAATTCTTCTGTTAGAGCTTCATGCGTTGCTAGGAGCTTATCTATGTCTATAGGGTCAACTCCCCTTGCAGCCATTGCCACTATTGCCATAACTCCGTACCTCTCAGCCAGTATTCCAAATTCGTATGCTCTATTTGCCAGTTCCCAATCCCCTACAGATGGCCTCCCCTTCTTTCTTGATTCATCTACATACCGTCTTGCCTCGGTGGCCCAGTAGCCAGAAAGAGCAGCTATCCTTCTACTATTACACTTCGGGCATTTAGGAACTTCTCCCATGTCTACTATGCTGGATACATTTGTTTCCATGCTCCATTGCCAGCATTCAGAGCAAACTAAGGTGATCTGTTGAGATAGTATCCTATATTTAAAGCTCTCTAATAACTTTCTAGTCAGCTCAGGAGGAGGGATTATCTCTAATGGAAGACCGGACCTCTCTAGCCCAAGCATAGATATAGGACTCGGTCCCTCCTTCTCGGAAATTATAACTCTAACTTTTCCTTCTCTTATCCTCTTTAACAAGTCAATGGTCCCTGATAAATCGAAATCCTTAGTCATTGTCTCCCTAAGGGCCTCGCTGTATACTGGAGTTCCCTCATATGCCTTGGTCAACTTGTTTAAGCTTATCACCTTCGAACTAGCTGTCTCTCTGATCAGACCCATTCTCTTAGCCACTTGGAGAAGTCTCATCCTGAAATACACGCTATTCTCTATGGCTCTTACTATGATGTCTTCATGAGGGCTATTAAGAAGTATCTGGAAAGCCTTCTTGACCGTTTCGTCACTAACTCCCATTATGACTATCCTATACGGGTCCTCAGAGACCCTTACTCCCACTTTAAATTCGCTGGTTATGACATGGGAGAGTGCCCTGCCTAGTGTTCTGTTCACCAAGCTTCCGCCCACGATATGTATTATCGTGCCGGAACCTGATATCCTCTCTATTACTATCAACTCATCAGTAGGGACCGTGTATCCCCTCTCTATATGCTCTACTAATGTAGTAATAGCTCTTCTAAGTCCATCTTCATCTGAGGAAGGATATCTACCCACTATCTCCAAAAGTTTTTTATCTAGATTGTTTTTTGTGTAAGACTCAGCTATTTCTCTTCTTATCCTCCCTACCTCCTCTGCGACTCCTCTGGGAACTGGTAGTTGCTCTCCGATCCAGCTAGGTATTGCTCCTACTGGATCAAATACCTGTTCCACGAAGACCCTGCCACCCTCTATACGGTTTACCTTCCATACAGATCCTCTGAAGACAAATTTGATTCCAGGCGCTAGGTATTCTAGGACGAACACTTCATCGAGCTGGCCTATATAGAACCCCGTTGTCTCATCTATTACGGGATAGGAGGCAATGTCAGGAATTGTAGATATATTACCGAAGAAATATTCATACACATGACTCCCTCGGAATAGTTTCAGCCTCTCGCTGGGATCTAGCCAGATAACCCTCGGCCAAGCTCTTGACATGAAGCTGAATAACTCTCTGCACTCATCTAGTGAAAGTTTCCTGTAAGGCCATGCTCTCTTAGCTAAGTCTACTAATTCCTCCAAGTAGATGGATCCTTCTCTAAGTAGGAGACCTACTGTCTGATGATATAAGACATCATAAGACTTCTCAAAAGGTCTGATCTCTTCTAACTCTCCTTCCAAGGCTCTTCTAGCTAAGACAATAGATTCTATATAATCATCAGAATCTTGGGCGAC
The DNA here is from genome assembly GCA_021158805.1 of Thermoproteota archaeon. Classification (GTDB taxonomy): domain Archaea; phylum Korarchaeota; class Korarchaeia; order Korarchaeales; family Korarchaeaceae; genus Korarchaeum. The sequence continues at coordinate 3,878 of JAGGTZ010000016.1, forward strand.
AATGACGCCTCTAGCTATCTTGCCTGGGCCATGGCCTGATCTTCCTATCCTTTGTACGAGCTTCATGGCTTGGCGAGGAGAGCCGTACTGCAGGACTATATCCACATGTCCCACATCTATACCCAATTCCAAAGAACTTGTGCTTATGACAGCAGATAGCTCTCCATGCCTTAGCAAGGATTCACTTTCTACTCTAGCGTCTTTTGATAATGAGCTGTGATGAACATGGACCTTCATCTCCTCAAATAGCTTCTTCATCCTATAGCCTAATGCCTCAGCCATTGACCTAGTATTTGTAAAGACTATAGCAGAGGTGGAATCCTTAATAAAATCCTTGAGAACCCTTATCCTTGCCATTACCTCTGGTTCTAGCAGAAATTTCCTTGACATATCTACATCCTCTCTTTTCGGCTCGGGATAGGCAACTCTTATCTCCATCCTCCTACTTTCGTGAGAAACCAGCACTTCCCCCTTGCTCTCAGGTGAGAAATATTGAAATGCTAGCTGAGGATTTCCCAATGATGCTGAAAGCATTATCCTCTGAATTCTATTTTTTGTTAGTCTTTGAAGTCTTTCAAGCGATAAAGATAGCTGAGTCCCTCTCTTATCGTCTAAAAGTTCATGGACCTCGTCTACTATCAAATAACGGACACTTTCAAGCCATTTAGATATTTTAGGTCCTGTTAAAACAATCAATAGGGTCTCAGGGGTAGTAATCAGTATATCGGGCGGGCTAATAGTCTGTTTTGACCTCTCTGATCTTGAGGTATCTCCGTGCCTTACTCCCACTGAGAAGCCACAGGCATCTGACCAGTAAGTCACTCTGTTTTCTAAATCTCTATTGAGAGCCCTTAGAGGAGTAATATAGAGCACCTTAAATCCAATCTCTGTATGTGAAAACTGCATCATATTGGTTAATACTGGCCAAAGGGCGGCTTCTGTTTTTCCGGACCCAGTAGGGGCTACTAAGAGAGCGTTCTTCCCTTCAAGAATTTTGGGAATAGCAATTCTTTGTATCTCCGTCAATTCCCTAATTCCCTTCTTTTTTATAGCTGTTCTCAGACATTCTGGAAACAGATTAAAAATATCTTCCATTTTCATTTAACAATTTCACCATTAATAACGCTTCATCCGTCTATCTGATTACTAGGAAGGGGGTTATGCTTGATAAGCTTTTTTAACCCGAACATAATGCCTTATATGGGGAAGCATAACACCAACTTATGAGAATCCCTAGTGAGAGGTGATCGATATGGCTATGACAGGTGGTGGCGGGGGTGGAACTAGCGAGGGTGGAACTATCCCTGTTCTAATTTTGAAGGAAGGCACTTCTAGAACTAGAGGAAGGGAAGCTTTAAGGCTGAATATAACCGTAGCTAAGGCTATAGCTGATACAATTAGGACGACCTTAAGCCCCAAAGGAATGCAAAAGATGCTAGTGGACCCATTTGGAGACGTCATAATAACGCATGATGGAGCTACAATAATGAAGGAAATCGAGGTAGAGCATCCAACTGCTAAAATGATGGTAGACTTAGCAAAGTCGCAGGAACAGGAAGCCGGTGATGGTACAACTACGGTCGTTTTATTAGCTGGAGAGCTATTAGCAAAAGCTGAGGACTTGCTGGATATGGGAATTCACCCCACTGTGATAATCTCTGGCTATAGAAAGGCTGCAGAGAGGGTCAAGGAGTTCTTAAAAGATGTCTCATTCGAAGTAGCATGGAATGATCGGGAACTTCTGAAGAAAGTTGCTAAGATATCTATGAGCTCTAAATCTGTTGCTGTAGCCCAAGATTATCTAGCTGATCTTGTGGTCAATGCAGCATTGCAGGTAGTAGAGGAGAGAGATGGAAAGAGGATTGTTGACCTAGATAACATAAAGTTAGAGAAGAAAGAAGGAGGGTCCCTTTTCGATACCAAGCTGATAAAGGGCATAGTCGTGGACAAAGAGGTAGTACACCCAAGAATGCCTAGAAGGATTGAGAACGCTAAGATAGCTCTTATAGAGAGTGCGTTAGAGGTAAAGAAACCTGAGCTGTCTTCGAAGATTAGAGTAACATCACCTGCACAGGTAAAAGAATTCTTAGATCAGGAGAAGCAGATGCTAGCTGAGCTTGTAGAGAAAATAGCTGAGGCTGGAGCAAACGTGGTGTTCTGCCAGAAGGGTATAGATGATGTTGCTCAGCACTTCCTAGCGAAACATGGTATACTAGCTGTTAGAAGGGTAAGGAAATCTGACATGGAGAAGCTCGCCAAAGCTACTGGTGCGAAGATAGTAGTGAATGTAAAGGAGATCGCAGAGAAGGATCTTGGTTACGCTGATTTAGTAGAAGAGAGACGAGTAGGAGAAGATAAGATGGTGTTTGTTGAAGGGTGCAAGGATCCAAGAGCTGTGAGCATACTGATAAGGGGAGGAGAGAAGCAAGTAATAGACGAAGCTGAGAGGAATCTACATGATGCCTTAAGTGTAGTCAGGAACGTAATAGAAGATGCCAGAATAGTTGTTGGCGCCGGAGCTGTGTGGACGGACTTAGTGCTCAAGCTAAGAGATTACGCAGTACAGCTTGGAGGTAAAGAACAGAACGTTGTAGAGAAGTTTGCCGAAGCCATTGAGTCCATACCAAAGACGCTGATAGAAAATGCAGGCCATGATCCGATAGTCAAGCTATCCGAGCTCAAGAAGGCCCATGCCGAGGGTAAGAAGGAGTATGGCTTCAATATATACACCGGAGATGTGGAAAACATGTATGAGAAGGACATAATAGAGCCAGAGAGAGTTGTTAGAAGGGCTATACTATCAGCCGCTGAATTTGCTACTACGATACTGAAGATCGATGACATCATCGCAGCCGCCGGCAAGAAATTTGAACCTGGTAAAAGCAAGGGAGAGGAGTGATATCCTTGAGTTCCGAAAGCGATCTGCTGGGCCCTAAGCGTTTAACGAAGTATGAAATCATCAGAATAATATCTGTAAGGGCCCAGCAGATCGCTGCTGGCTCCCCTCTATTTTTAGAAGAGAATGAGATACCTGAAGGGTTGACGGACCCTGTTGAGCTGGCTAAGCTTGAGTTAAAGAGAGGAAAGCTTCCTTTATTGATTGAAAGGAGAGAGGGAGATAAGATATCCCTCATAGACATTAGGAGGCTCCTCAGAGAAGAGTAACCTTTTTAATTGACAAATGTGTAGTGGATAACAGCTCGCCCTCCAGGCTCCCCAGAGAAAGAGGCGGGCCTACAGAGGTGATATACAATGGTAGCCGAAGAGGGAATAGTCTATGTTGGGAAGAAGCCTGCTATAAATTATGTCATGGCAACGACCCTCCAGATCAATCGGGGTGTGAAGAAGATCGTTCTCAAAGCAAGAGGGAGGTCAATATCCAGAGCCGTTGATGTGGCTGAGATAACTAGGCTCAAGTACTTCCCCGGTAAAATAAAGATCACTGACCTCAGGACTGGTACAGAGGAGATCATAGACGAAAACGGAAGTAGAAGGGACATAAGCGTAATTGAAATAGAGCTCACCCAGGTGTGAGCCCGGAGGGGGGAGAAACCCCCTCTAAATTTTTAGGGAAAATTTCTTATTTCTCTAACCTTACTTAGCTCCGAGTAACATGAGTACTAAGAAGAAACTTTATTTCTGGCTCGATAAGATAGCTCACGATGTAGTTGAGAGGGAAGAGAAGCTAGGGAGGAAACTAGATGTATTGAGAGTAGAATCAGGCATAGGTGCCAGCGGATTTCCCCATATAGGATCTGTTGGTGACTCATTAAGAGCTTATGGAGTGAAGTTAGGGCTTGAGGAAATAGGATACAAGAGCGAATTAATTGCCTACAGTGATGATAGAGATGGCCTTAGGAAGGTACCTGCGGGTGTTCCGGAGGAGTACTCTAGATACCTGGGAATGCCTGTAACTGAGATCCCGGATCCGTGGGGATGTCATTCCAGCTATGGCGAGCATATGAGTACAATGCTCATCGACGCTTTAGAGAAGCTAGGTATCGAGTTTACGTTTATCTCTGCCACAGAGGCTTACAGGTCCGGTTTATTGGATGAGCAAGTCTCTAAGTTAGTTGAAGAGCATTATAGAGTCGATAAGATAATTAGAGAGGAAGTTGGATCCGGCAAGCCAGAGGGCTGGGTCCATTACTGGCCAAGGTGTGAAGAATGTGGGAGAATCTATACTACACATGTGATAGAGGTCCTTCCTGATGAGAAAAAGGTAGTTTACGCTTGTGATCAGGAGTTTAAGGGTATAAAAGGTTGTGGGCATGTAGGCGAGGCATCTTACATTAGAGGAGATGGTAAGCTCTCTTGGAAAGGCGAATTTGCAGCTAGATGGGCTGCTCTTGGTATAGTATTTGAACCTCATGGGAAGGATATCACTGATTCCTTCAGGGTCAATGCGAGAATCTCTCGAGAGGTGCTTGGATACGAGCCCCCCCTCACGGTGATGTATGAGATGTTTTTAGATTCCACGGGAGGTAAGATAAGCAAAAGTAAGGGGAACGTCATAACCCCCCAGATGTGGATGGATTTTTCGCCTCCTGAGGCATTAAGAATGCTCATGTTCAAAAGATACCACGGAACTAGAAATATATCTCTCCAGAGTTCTCCGCTATACATAAACGAACTTGAAAGGAACATCAGGAGGTATCACGAATTGGAGCGGATAAAGAGTGAGAGGGACAGGATTACCATAAAGAGACTCATGGAGTATACGTATCTCATGGAAGGAGTTCCTAAGCCTTGGCCCTACAGATACTCTGCTGTTCTTAGTGTCGTATCGATGCTTCCTAAGGATATGAGATTCGAGGAATTATTGAGGCTTTCCGCGGATTTGATCTCTAGATACTACGATGTAGGTCCCAATGAACTAATGATGGATAGTAACTTCAGAAGGTATGTCTTTTATGCTAGGAATTACGTAGATAATTTTGGGAGAGAGATAGGCCGAATAGAAATAGCAAGCAACGTTCTTGAGGTGGTAAATAGGTTTGTCCACTCCCTCACTGAGGACATGGACGAGGATGCAATACAAGACACCGCTTTCAATACAGCAAGGTCCTCTAATATCCCAGTCAGAGAGTTCTTTAAGGCCATTTATCTCATACTATTAGGACAGCCAGAAGGACCTAAGCTAGGTCCTCTAATACGTAGAGTAGGGGTAAATAAGTTTAAGGAACTTTATAGAAGATCATTGGAGGAAGGTAGGATTGTCAGAAAAGAGTGATCGTGTAAAAAGATTGTTGATGTTGAGAGACTTCCTCAAGAAAAGGTTAAGAAAACTAGAAAAGGAGGTGATAGAGCTCAGGAAAATGATGGAGGTTCTAGATGAGATTCTCCTCGAACAGACCCTTGTCACGGCCGATCAGCTAAAGGCAATCCCACAAAAGCTTGAGGAAAGGGAGTTACTAAGCGATCAAGGTAATCGGTTAGGCATTATTAGGATAGATAGGGGAGAAGGTACCATTTTGTTCCTTCCGAGTGAAGGTGTATTGATAGATGCTAGGGAGAGACCTATAAGATCGTTTCTTTTGCGGAAGATAGAGGAGTATGGAGCTAGACCTTTCATTGAAGAGGCTAGTGATGGTACATTGAAAAACCTTAGAATTGAGGGAATTAGCCCCAAAGATATAGATAAAATGGTAAAGCTCGTGAGATGGGCCTTAGCAAAGTCTGTAGTTCAGTAGATCACACTCATTATAACACCTAAAGCCCTATCCAAGAAATCCCAGTCCCTATATCTGTTTCTAAACTCTGAAACCCTTCTGCAAATGGTCTCATTATTCAGCAGGTATCTAAGCGTTGGAAAGAACTTCTCTTCCACATAAGCCTGCTCAAGCATCACTCCTAGCCCCATCCTATGTATATTTCTAGCATTCTCGTACTTCTCCGTTTGCCCAGGGACTGGGATCATGAGAAGAGGTTTCCCGCACACTAGGGCCTCTGATATAGTAGTGTGACCAGCCCTAGATACCACTAACTTCGCCTTAGAGAGTAAATCCCACTTGTTTGGTAACCAACTATATACCGTAACGTTCTCGTTTATTTGATATGATCTCGCTTCCCCTACTTCGCCCAGAGAGATTATAAAGTGGAATTTCTTAAGATCCTCTGGTATTTTCTCAAGGACTTTTGAGAGCTTATTCCAGAGAGATCTCCTCTCGGCTCCTGGTCCTGATATTAGTATCAGTACGAGATCCTCTAGCTGATCATCCTTACATTTAGGTTCTATTAGTGGCCCTGTGAACACAGTCCTCAAGGCAAGCGACTGCGGGAGGCCATTAGTATGGAACCTAGATATAGTGTCAGGGGGAGGAAAATCTGCTATTAATGATGCATGAGAAAGTGCCCATAGCCTTGTTATCGCTGAGTTTACTATCTTTTCTATAAGTTTTGAGAGGAGACCGTAGTCCTCTTCTAATAATCCATGGCTCTTACTGAATATATTAAGCGAACCGTCTATGAGAGGAGCCAGGAGGAGCTTTGGTTGATTCAAGACAACGACTGTAGGGAAGTCCAGATAGTAAGATGCCATTAATGTAGAAATTCTAGAGTCGGATATCACTACATCAGGTGATATTCTTTCTATATTATCCTTCTCTCTGTTAATATGATTAATAAATTTCTTGAGCTGCGAGATGCTCGTTAATGTGCCCCTTATATCAGGCTGGCCGTCCGGGCCTTGTCTCCACATCATCTCCTC
>JAGGTZ010000111.1 GCA_021158805.1 Thermoproteota archaeon
CAATCTGTATCTTCCTTCCAACATGGGCTTTAAGTCTCTCCATCAGGATTGAAAGCTGAACTCCTCTTTTGCTATCAGCTACCTCATGAACTTCATCTACAATTACCCATCTAAGAGATCTAAGGCCTTCTCTCAATCTTTTTCCAGTAAGAAGGAGCTGTAAGGACTCCGGAGTTGTCACCATTATATCTGGGGGCATTATAGCTTGCTTCCTCCTCTCTACCTGTGCAGTATCACCATGCCTTATGCCCATTCTGAGGTCGAGTTTGAGGGACCAATACTCGAGCCTACTCAATATATCCCTATTTAGGGTTCTCAATGGAGTTATGTAGAGGAGTTTGACTCCCTCCTCCTTTATCTCTAGCATTCTCGAGAGTATAGGCAGAAAGGCGGCTTCCGTCTTGCCGGTACCAGTCGGGGCGACTATAAGCACATTCTTCCCTCTTATGATTAGGGGGATCGCATCTCGTTGAGGAGGCGTTGGTTCACTGAAGCCTCTCTCGAACCAAAGCCTCTGAACTGCTGGATGGAGCATTTCTAGGACATCTACCATCAGGAATTGAGGTAATTCTTCCAAGATAATATTTCGCAAGGGATTCGCGGGGGATTATAGTGCTCGCTAATCTAGCACTCTGTACTAGGAGCGAAATGTTTAACCGTGAATATTACATAAATTACATATGCCACATATTACACTGAGCATACCGAAAGAGCTACTAGAGGAGATGAGGAAATACCCTGAGATAAAGTGGAGCGAGGTGGCGAGGAAAGCTATAAGGAGATATCTGCTAGAGCTTAAGGACGAGATAGATGGAGAGGATTTCCTAACTGAGCTCCCTCAAGACATTAGAAGGAAGATAGAGGAACTACGGTGGGAGGAGTTCTCCGAGAAAGTCGTGAGGCTCAGAGACTCTAGGCCGGGAGGTAGCTAAATGGATATGCTAGATACCAGCTTTCTGATAGAGGGAAAGAGGGGACTTACAACCATATTCAACATTATAGAATATCCTCCAGCTGCTAAGGGAAGCAGGATCCTCTTTCCTCGGAAGGGAGATTATCTTAAGGCTCTCGAGATCATGGTGAAGCTGAGGGAGATAGGGAAGCCAACCCCGGCCATAGATGTGCTGATCGCGGCGATGTGTATTAGGAGGGACCTGAGGCTACTCACCAAAGATAAGCACTTCCTCTTCATAAAAGAGGTAGAGCCGGACTTCATGGTCCATGTAGTCGAATAGGAGTTTCCAGACTTCATCCATGCAATTTAGATCTACTTGTTAGGTCCAGAGATACAATATCCCTATTCAATGTTTATCAAGCATTAAATTTCCCACCGTAGGAGATAGGTAGATGATCGAAGACCTAGTGTTTGGTCCAGTTCCGTCTAGGAGGCTAGGCCTCTCTTTAGGAGTAAATAACATTCCTCCAAAGCATTGCACTTATTCTTGTGTTTACTGTCAGATAGGAAGGACGATCCACATCGATATTAAGAGGAAGAATTTCTATGATCCAAGAGCTATCATAAGAGAGGCGATTTCTAAGGCTGAGAAGACTACCCCTGACGTTATTACATTCGTCCCGGATGGAGAGCCGACCCTTGATCTCAATCTAGGAGTTGAGATAAGGGGGATAAAAGAGGGAATTGGAACCTCGGTAGCAGTCATCACCAACTCCTCTCTGCTATTCATGGAAGATGTAAGAAGAGATCTTCTTAATGCTGATATAATCTCAATAAAAGTAGATTCTGTAAGTAAGAGGGTTTGGAAGCTAGTTAACAGACCACATCCCTCTCTAGATCTAGAGAAAGTGCTGAAGGGGATAGAGGAGCTTTCCCTCTCCTATAGGGGTGAGCTAATCAGTGAAACCATGTTAGTGAGGGGGTTAAATGATAGTAGGGAGGAGATTAGCAAGGTAGCGGAATTCTTATCATGTTTGAACATAAGTAGAGCCTACATTAGCATCCCAATAAGGCCTCCAGCCGAGCCTTGGGTTCGATCTCCCGAGGAGCAGGCTCTATCTGATGCCTACAACATATTTAGAGAGACATTAGATGATTCTGTGGAGGTAGAGCTACTTACAGGATATGAGGGGGCGGGATTCAAGGTTGAGGAGGACCCAATTAAGTACCTAGAGGCAACCACGGCAGTCCACCCCATAAGGTTGGATTATGCTGAGAAGATCCTGAGAAGCAAAGGATATGATCCCGATAATATAATTCGAGATCTCTTAGAGAGGAATGTCTTGCTAGTTACTAGCTATAAGGGAAAGAAGTTCTTGGTGAGGAGGCTCCCCAAGGTTAGGACGACGGTAGAGAAGTCCTAGTTCAGGACTAGATCGACGCCTTCAATGTCAGAAAAGTCTTAAATAAAACATATGATATATCACTTGAGTATGTATGCATAGCAGGCACGTAAACGAAAATAAGTGTGAGCACGAACATAAAATGCAAAAAATGGACGAACATGCCATGCATGAGCATAAAAAGCATCACCCATCCGCAGAACACCATAAAATGATGATGAAAGATTTCAAGAAGAGGTTTGTAGTCTCTACGGCACTCACAATCCCGATATTGCTCCTATCCCCTCTAATCCAGAGGTTCCTTGGTTTCACATTCGCATTCGCAGGCGATAGGTATGTTTTATTCGCGCTTTCAGCAATAGTTTACTTCTACGGAGGGAAACCCTTCCTCTTAGGGATGA
>JAGGTZ010000091.1 GCA_021158805.1 Thermoproteota archaeon
CTCTTCTATTTCCTTCTGTTCTTCCTCACTTACATAGGGTATTAAAGCCAGAAAGGCTTGAAGGAGGGTTTTCCTCACCTCTTCCCTAACTACCTCTCTAAGTTCCTCTGTGGACATCATACAAACACAGTGGTTAGACCATTAAATCTTTCCCCTACCTGTAGGCTCTCTTTCTTCTGCTTATCTTCACAACAATTATGAGTCTCTTCTCGACATCCAAGCGAAATATGATCCTGAAATCGCCGATCCTTACCCTCAGGTAGCCTTCTAGCTTGCCTTTTAGCTTCCTAACATCCAAGTAAGGTGGGATCACCCCATTGTTCACACCATCAGCTAACTCCCTCAGCTTATCCTCTATCCTATCTCTGTCTCTCTTTTCCAGTTTTTCAAGGAACTTCCTTGCCTTTTTGTCTATAAGTATCTTAGCCATTCAACTCCACCTCATTTTCTCCCAGAAAGGGAGTTGAAAGAACGATTGTAGCTGATAACTCATGTTCAGTATCTCATTGGGACTGCACATGAATGACTCCATGATCCAAATGCGATTCACACTTAAAACAAGTAGGGATCACCTAATCCTTCCTTACTCTCTTTAAGTCCCGTATGTCTTGACACACTGATGAGCAGGATAGTCAGGGATCCGAAAATAATGGGAGGCAAACCTGTCGTGAGGGGAACGAGAGTGACTATAAAGGCGATCCTCAGGAGGCTGGCCTCTGGCCTGAGCGTGGAGGACCTACTGAAGGAGTATCCACAGCTAACTGAGGAGGATGTGAGAGCTGCTCTGGAGTACGCTGCCCGAATGCTTGAGTAGAGGATTGAAATCGAGGATGAGATTCTTAGTGTTGGAGCAACTGATGAGGAGATGTGGAAAAGTTGATCTTGGGCAAGTCAATAATCCTGACCGAGGATAAAGATTTTTGGGGAGCTTGTTGTTAGAAAGTCTTTGAGGCCATATGGATTGATCATCTTCAGAACATTGAGCGTTGATCGCTAGCTCGAACTCATTCAATTGGCTTCAGAAAACCTCTCGGTTACCGCTCGCAGAGCTATCCTCAAGAAGTCTGATGGGAGGAACACCACTGAGCCGATCCCTATCTCGTGGGGATACACTTCAACTGGGAATCGTGATGCGGCATAGTAGACTATTAGAGCTGGAATATCACCGAAAAGAAATCCAGGGTCTCTCCTGCTTCCGAAAATCCTTCTTATAGCATATCTTCTGAAAACCGAAGGAGGAACGGCAAATTTGAAGTAAAGATCTTTTCTCTCCTCCTGATTGTGATCTGTTAAGTCCCTCTCCTCCACAACTATGTTCAGCCTCTCGATTTCCCTCAACAACGCCTTTATATCCTTTAGTTCCTCCTCCCAGCCCTTCATGGGCGTACAAGTATAGAATAGGACTAGCTTCATAGGAGGTTCGGTCAATATTCTGCGTAACTCCTCCATTAGGTAGTGGATGCGATCTGGAGGCCTCAGATCAGACCATTCTGAGAGAGATCGTTCTATTCTAGACAGCAGTCTGTGGGGCTTATCCGTTAAGCCAACCTGCTTTATGAGCTCCGAGGCGGCAACTTCCCATGCTCGATACCCGCCTGCCCTGACGATCGTGATAGCATCGCTCAGGTCCTTGTCCCTCCCGGCTAGGAGCTTCGTTAGCAAGAGATCCCCGTGCGAGGGGATCATGAGCCGAATCCAGTCCACCGAATCAACTTCGCTTGCACGTGACTTCATGGAATCGGTGAGGACTATTGCATCCACGCCACCCCAGTACAAATCGAGCCTTAATCCATCGATGAAAACGGTGTGCTGATCTCCTCTCTTGGGATCTTCCGACGACAACTCTTTAGCTCCTAAGCTATATTTCAAGGCAGATCTGAAGGTTCTAAGGTCGCTCAATGTTTCCATGATGAAGTCGACATCCACCGTGGAGGGCTTCAACCCGAGCAGCGTTAGCGCGGTTCCACCGATAGCATAAACCGACACTTCCCTCAAGGTGAACCTCGATGTTATCTCTTTCAAGAGCCTCATTAAGGAGCTCCTATCCATTGAGATCTACCTCCAGCTTTTTCGGCCATCCAAGTACCTCCTTTCCTTTCATGACGGCTTCTATTGCCCAGTGTTTAGCTAACAAGGGCCTGTTCCTCCTGTAAAAAGTTATACACAATCCCTTGAGCCTGTGATCATCGGCTAAGAGGCAGGCGTGATCAAATACCTCTTGAGGGCCTAGTTTCCTCTTGGGCAATGCATATTCCCTCACTTCGGGTAGGAATACGGGAACACCAAAGCGGGGAAATGCTGAGAAAGCCGTCACGGTTCCGCCTCCCCATTCTGCCCTGTTCCTGATGATGGCCTGCTTCCCGTTCGTCCATACCACAACTCCACCATTTACCTTGAAGCGAGAGGCTAGGTAGGAGTGGTATCCAACCAAGAGTTCGTGAAGAGGTCCCGGCTCGGGGTTCACCAAGTGGTAGGATACCGACATCCTATAGGGCAGGATCTCCATCCAACCCTCGTTAACCAGCAACCTGAACCACCTGTAGAAGGTGGACCTGCCGAGGAGGGAAAGCCTCATCACCTGACCGACATCTAAGGGCCTTGGAGCCGAGAGGAGTATCCTAACTGGGGTATCTGAGAGGAGCTTTGGGTTGGGTAGTAAGTTCATTTCTATCGCGAGGGCCAAGGCCCTAGCATGAGTGGTTTCCGCCAGAGAAATGACGCCGCCACGAAGTTCGGCCAAGCCCTTCCTCCTGAGATCCTTCAGCAAATTGTACATAGCTGACCTAGAGAGGTTCAACTTAGACCGAAGCTCTTCCACTGAAATGCTTCCCAAGGCGAGTATCTTCATGACCTCGAATCCTCTGGACGACAGCATTTAGTTCTATTTCTTCGGACTAATATATAAATAAGTCCGATAAAATGAGACAATTAGCTGCTGCGGAAGACCCAAAGCGCTCTAATGAAGGCTTCTCCTCCGATCTCTAGGGAAGGATCCCGAGTCGTCTCATAGTATTACTCTGCCTCAAGAACTCTCTGAGGATGAGAGCGGTCAGAAACAGTTGGGCTCCCATTCATTATACACTCTTTACGAATC
>JAGGTZ010000135.1 GCA_021158805.1 Thermoproteota archaeon
ATTATGTTATCGACTATACTGTAGGATGGGACTCCGGGGTATCCAGCACCTGAAATGGCTTGATAGCTCGCTATATTGACTTCCTTTAGTGTAAAGGCCTCATGGAGAGGTTTCAATGGTAGCGCTACCATCGTAGTCGTACAGTTTGGATCTGTGGCCGCAGGTCCAATTCCCGCCTCCCTCTGCATCTCTATCAGAGATAAATGATCGGGATTTACCTCGGGGATGATAAGGGGAATGAGAGGATCCATTCTCAGTGCACTAGCATTGCTCACAAGGGGAATATTCTCCTTTAATATCTGTGGTTCTATTATTTTAGCCTCGCTAGAAGGGAGAGCTGAAAAGACTAGATCAACGCTTTTAAGCCTCTCTGCACTCGTCTCATCTATAACTAGGTCCATGAACTCCTCAGGGGGTTCTGTTTCTAAGATCCAGTTTACCGCTTCACCATATCTTTTGCCAACGCTAGTTTTTCCGGTGATTAAAGCTAGCTCAAACCATGGATGTTCGCTTAACATCTGGACGAACCGCTGCCCAACTACTCCTGTGCCTCCTAAAACAGCTACTTTCATACCATCACCCTAAGATAGAACTCAGTTCTGTTGCTGCCCTCTCCTTCTTATCCCAGTCAACGAAGACAGCTATCTTATTGTGGACCGTTTGTAGGCCAAAGATATTCACGCCATGACTGGTGAGAGGTTCTGATATCTTGTATATAACCCCTGGGACCTCTTCTATAGCTGAACCCCAGACCTTTATCATCGCTACATCCTTTCTTACACTGATTGCCTTAGCTTTACCCTCATCAACTAATTTATGTAGCTTCTTCACGGTTTCTATCTCATCGCCCTGCACGTAAAGTATCATAGATTTTTCTAGGGTGCTCACAGATATTATACCTTTGAGGTTCAGGTTACCTATAGGTAGACCATTGGTAATGAGGGTAACCATCGTAATGGGCTTATCATATACTTCTACATTTAGATCTGGGATATGCCCTTGTACTATTGTGCCACCAGAAGTGAATCTGTCCGTACTAGAGGAAACTATTCTCATCCTCACGGTGGGGGCTAGGTACCTCAATGCCTTATGGTGTAGCACTTTTGCGCCTCCTAAAGACATCATGAGGGCATCTTCAGCATCCATATATCGGATTTGAACAGCATTTTTCACAAGCTTAGGATCAGCACTCATAAGCCCCTGCGAATCCTTTACTAGAACTACTTCGTCAGCATTCAAGCATCTAGCTAATGTAACTGCCGTAGTATCACTTCCGCCTCTTCCCAGGGTTGTTAATTTGCCATCCCTCGTCTTACCCACATATCCGCATATCACGGGAATGGTCCTCCCAAGTAGAGGTTCTATTCCTGATATTGCTGCACCACAAGTCCTCGGCAGATCCGGATTCGCATCACCAAATCTATCATCAGTGTATATTGGCCATAATGGAGAGCTGGGGTCTATAGCCACCGATTCGACCCCTAGTGAGTTAAGGGCTGCTGCCATTAGCCTTGCTGAGAGTACCTCTCCAAGACCTGAAATAGAGTCTAGAAGCTCCCCATCCGCACCTACTTGTCTTGCTAGAGATATTAGTTCATCCGTATGTCCCTTCATTGCTGAGACCACTAAGACCAGCTCGTGTCCTAGTTCAAGCTCTTTCTTTGCTATAGAGGCCATCTTGATGAAATCCTCAGTACTTGAGAGTACCGAGCCTCCTAGCTTAACGACTACTCTCTTCCCCACCATTCCACCCCTTCTAGCGCTTCTGCTATCAGTTTCCCTGCGGGAGTTAGTCTTATTGGATCTCCATTACCGAAGTCAACGAGTCTAAGCTTCCTTAAGTCTCTTAGAGCAAACCAGAATGAGGAAACTGGTATTCCGAGTTCTTCCCTAGCTATCTTAGCCATCGAACTTGCAGATATCTTCCCGTTATGCTTCAATGTGAGGATCATTATGGCTTTCTGTCTTTGAGTTAACTTGAAAAGTCCAAATAAAACTAGAGATTCCCTAAGGGAGGAATTAGTCATCGATATTGGAGGGGCATCACCTGGAATTGGCGAGACATCACCTAACGACCTCCCGTTATGAGGGCCTAACCAAAGGGCTATTTAAAAAGTTAACTAACCGCAGGACAGCTCTTCTTGGAAAATATGTTAACAAGAATGATCCGAACATCGAGGCAGTATTCCCTCTAGGATGATCCCTTTATTGGGATCAATGTGATCTATAGTCATTTAACCGTTGTTAGGGCGGGTATTAGCCTTACTGGGATGCCGTGGGAGAGCATTGTTTCAAAATATTTATAACTTACTTAAGATAGTAAGTTTAGTAATAAATATGGTGGTATTATGGAGGAGTTGAGAGATGCCCTCTATAGAATTGGTAAGGTCATTACCTCTCCAAAGGAGGCCTTTGACACACATATAGCTGAGAAGTACTCATTATCTCTCCCACTAGTTATCTACTTGGCTATTAGCTACTCCCTAACATTATTAGTAGTGAAATCCATAGCAAGGCCTCTAGGCATTATTATACCCCATAATCTGGATTGGCTGGTAGGATTTATAGTAGGTCTCTCTGGGGTAATTGGAGTTGCTGCTGCCTTAATCGATCTCTTAGTCTACGCTACACTAGTGCACGTAGTGGTCAGGATAATGGGATATAAGGGAGGAAAATGGGATGATTTCATCGGTCTTGTCGCTTATTCTAGCTTACCGCTAGTTTTCCCCACAACATTGCTGGCTCTGGCTTTTCTATACGGGTCAATAGTCGCTATCATAACCTCTCTCATAGTAGTAGCGTTAGTAGTTATCTGGAGCCTTTACCTGCTAGTCTTAGCTACATCGGTCAACTATGAGTTAGGTTTAGGACATGCAGTACTCGCAGCAATAGTTGCCCCCTTAATCGTCTTACTGATTGCAGGAATCCTTATATCAAAGCTGGGAGCCTTGGCTGGGCTCATGATCCTCATTGCAGGAATTGTTATCATATATTTGGAGAGGAGGTGATTTTATGGAGGAAAAAATAGGTGCTTTAGTTCTAGTTCTGCTCATATTCTCACTAACAGTCTCGCTACTTCCAGTTAGGATAAGGTATCACAAAGAAACGCCTAACTTGAGCATACCTGGAACCTATGAGAGAAAAATACTTAGCCAAG
>JAGGTZ010000107.1 GCA_021158805.1 Thermoproteota archaeon
GCTGGTTCTCCTAGGGTCTATTTTGGCGGAGGATTTACGGCAGGAAAAAGGTCTATAAAGGTAAGAGATGGGAAGCTGGTGATCGAATCAGATGGTCCCATTAACAAGTTCGTGAAAAATGTATATAGGATAGTGTTCAACGGCAGCGTAGCCATGGAGATGGAGAGGGAAATACTATATATCACAGAAAGAGCCGTCTTCAGATTGACGCCGGAGGGTGTGGTATTGGAAGAGATCGCTCCCGGAGTAGATCTAGAAAAAGATATACTTGCGAGAATGGAGTTCAAACCGATCATCTCCAAGGACCTTAAAGAAATGGATCCTAGGATATTCAGAGATGAAAAAATGGGTCTAAGAGAAGAAATACAAAAGGGCTAGGGAAGATCTCTCCTAATAGAAGAAGGAGGTGGGGCATCCTTTACTAGCCTTGCATCGAATCCCAACCTCCTCAACTCTTTTAGCAGACTTTCATTCCCTATGTAGATTGGCGCTCTGACCTTATCGGCTAAACCCAGAGCCGAAGATAGCTCCTCATCAGCTCCTTGTATTATAACTCTCCTCTTGGGGGATTTTCTTATTGACATTGAACCATCTATAAGATATCCCTCTACGGCAGCCATTAGGGACTTATCCCTATTTATCTTCTCGAACGTCTTCTTCGATATTAGAACCTTATTCTCCCTAAGTATGTCCTCTAAGACATCCCTCATGACTGCAGATCTTATTGCCATGTAGTCCATTACAACTATTTTCTTACCCTTCCTCCTTCTCCAGGCTAGTGGAACTACTACTATGGGAACTGCAGTAACAAAGGTCCACCATGGTATTGAAGGTAGCGTTATTACGGGCGAGTAGCTCCTCTGCTTAGGTTCAAACGTTAATGTCACACTATCGCTCTTTCCAAACTCAGGTAAATACGCCTTTACCTCTACCTCGGTAGCCTCCTCATCAACGAGCTGAGCCTCGAAGTTTATGGAGAGGCTCTTCCCTTTACCTATATTCACTACCCACTTCACAATGTTGCCGCTGACCTCTGTCTTAGCAGGTATTCCACCAATCTTGGCTGTCCCGGGCTTATATCTAAGGACTGCTGGCAGATTAACGATAACATCCACCATTTCAGCGCCTGTCGGACTTGAGACAGTTACTGTTAGGTAAGCACTTGTACCTACGGCCCTTCCTGTTAATTTAAGGTCAGCTACGGCTGGTGGTGGAGGTGGGGGAGTGGGGCTACTAGAAGGCTCTTTAGGCTTTACTCTTATAGACACACTATCAGAAGACGATCCTGCAGAGGCAACTACATTAAATTCCCCTGAAGAGGCCAATAATTTAGCTTTAAAGCTAATTTCAACTCCTCTATTAGGGGCCAAGGTCCCTAAATTCCATCTAAGTTCGTTCTCATTTCTTTGAGGCTCAGACTTAACTCCACCAACCTTTGAACTTCCTGATATGTAATCCAATCCCTTAGATAGATCTACCAGGAGGGAGAGGTTCTCTGAATCACCATCTCCGATATTGTTTACCTTCACAACGAATGTAATTAGAGATCCGGTGGGAGCCTCAGTAGGAGTCCCTATTAGCTCCACTACTATTAAGGGCAGTCCTAGACTGCTAGTAGTACCTGTAATTCCTGTCGCACCGTTCTTTCCTTCACTTATTCCTCCTCCACTCAATCCCACATCCGAGGAGCTTTGATCACCTATAGTTGGATTAGATGTTAAGGAAGAACCTAATGAGACAAGTACTATCGGTGGTTTATCTAGGCGGTAACTGTGTCTCTCCTGCTTCGTTTCCTCCTCTGATTTCGTGTTGTTAAACTGCCACCACCAACTGCAAGGTGGAGGGGTACCTCCCGAACTTCTCCTATTCCTCCTAGAGGAACTGCCGGATCCATCAGAAGATGGAGGGTCTCTAACTATGACGCTAGAGGACGCAGCAAATGTCCCATTAACGTACACTTCATTCTTCTTAGTCCCATCAGTTAGAGCTAGCAGTTCGTAAGATACTAAGGCGCTTCCCTTGGGCGGTAGTAGAAGGTTATAGGACATTACATTTTCAGCTACCTGAAAATCGTCGACTGTAACGTTAGAGGAGAGACTACCATTAACATACACCATCCCAGACGGTAATTTGTCCTCTACTAGGGCTAGAGCAGATATATCTCCTTGGTTCGTGAAGAGCACGGTATAACTGACCGTACCATTTATATCGACGACGCTCTCAGATGAGGTCTTGGTAACAACGATAGTTGGTGGGGTAAGTACATTTACTTCCTCTGTATCGTTACCGCTGGAGTTTCCACCCTCAAATACTGCTACGTTCTCTAATGTTGTCCCTGGAGGAGCTGTTACTGTTGCATTGAACTTTATGGTTACCTCAGAGTCCTCTGGGATGTCTATCACCCAGCTAAGATTATTCCCCTCAATGGTAGGCTCTATGAGATCGCCATTTACCCTGGAAGTCCCGTTCTGGTATTCCATCCCATCGGGCAGAATGTCAGTCACAGTAACATTGTAGGCGGTCCCATTTCCGTAGTTCCTCACTAGTAGGGTTACTTCAACATTAGAGTCTGGGAAGACGGATGAGGGATTTACAACTTTCGAGACACTTATATTCGTATTCACATTAGGGGCTAGGATCCTCGGTCCAAACTCAGAGGTGCCAACTCCTTCCATCGTACTAGTTGCCGTTATATTCAATGCTCTACCAGCTAGATCCTCTGGTAGATCAAGCCACCCAAGGAATTCGCCACCATCAGCTGTTAACTCTCCAATGTACAGGTAGCCCTCTCCATAACCACTTTCGTCATTGTCTGCTAAGTATATTTCAATAATGGCCCCATCGAAGTCAGGATCTCCTTGGTCCGATCCTTCCGTATTTATGTATCCCTTGACTATGAGTTTGCTACCGTATACGGCTGCCCATTGGATCACGGGATAGTCGATATATCTGTTCGGCCCATCGGTCAGCGATCCGTCATTTGGAGTTACGTAGTCTCCACCAAGATCTATTCCTAATAATGTATTATTGAAAGAGGAAATCTTAGTTACGGTGTTATTGATGGCATTTCCATCTATTACGATGCCCGAGTATGTATTATCATGTACAGATACTCCCTTAACCTCATTTCCATTAGAGCCGGTCTCTCCATTTATGTATATGCCCCAGCCGCATCCTTCTATCTCAGAGTGGACGACAAGGTTCTCCTGACCATCCTCGATCCAGATACCATACAGGCTGTCTCTAATCGTGGAATTTTTAACTGTGTTATTTACACTCTTTTCTATGTATATTCCCGCTATTGTGCTATTTGTAACTCTAAAACCATCTAGTAAGTTATTGTTAGAACTGGCTACAAGCGCTATTCCATACATGTCGTCAGACACGTTAAAGTTGAGTATCCTATTGCCCTCAGATCCTTGATACAGGTAGATCCCATAGCTATCGCTTCCCGATGCCACATTAGCAGATGATACAGAGTTAAAGATCGTGTTATTATCTGAATCTTGGAGAAATACCCCATACCAACCATTTCCTGAAGCTTTAAGGCTGGATAAACTATTATTCTCTGAGTATTTGATTAAGAAACCTCCTTCTGAATTTTCAGAGGCGGTAACGCCGTCTACAGAGAGTTCGCTGGACAATAGTATATAAATGCCTACCCTATTTCGTCTAGTCGTTAGATTGCTGAACGTGGATATTATGGTGCCCTCAACATTTATTCCTGCATTCGTGTTGTTCTCAGCAGTGGAGTCCTGTACCATTATATCGCTGCTGGACACTACATTCAATCCATAATAGTTGTCGGTAGAAATAATGTTTTTTACAGTACTTTCAGAGGCAAACATGAGACGTACTCCAGATATTTGAGATCCCAGACCCCCTCTAACAGTCAAATTCATCAAAGTGACATTTCTGACGTTCCTTAGTTCAATAACATCCTGAGTTGAATTGAAAGCTACTATTTCCACCTCAGTTGGATCACCATATCCCGTAATCACGATATTATCAACTTCAACCCTAACGTTTTCATTGTAACTCCCTGGACATATTACTACCGTATCACTAGGGAGAGCAGATGCTACAGCTTCACTTATACTATTAAACTCCATGTCTCCAGACATGCAAAGTGTCTCTTTGTATACTACAATGGTCCTAGGGCTTGAATCAGCCTTTAAACTGTAAATGGGAATTAATAGCGTAAGCAAAATCAAGACTAAGAGGACCTTTCTCATCCTACCTCAACGCTTACATACCGAAACATCCATATATTGAGGAGAGGAGGGATGTATTGCGCTGATATTCATGT
The DNA here is from genome assembly GCA_021158805.1 of Thermoproteota archaeon. Taxonomy (GTDB): domain Archaea; phylum Korarchaeota; class Korarchaeia; order Korarchaeales; family Korarchaeaceae; genus Korarchaeum. Next base: position 4,310 of record JAGGTZ010000107.1, read on the forward strand.
CTTAAGAGGCAAAAGGTGCTAACTTATGACAACCCTAATACTAACAGAGAAACCAAAGGTCGCAAAGAGGATATCTTCAATCCTCTCAAAAAATGTGAAGCAGAAGAAGATGGGGAAATTAGCTTATTATACCTTCGAACTAGGTGGGGAGGAGTACCTAGTAGTCCCTGCAGCAGGTCACCTATTGGAACTCGATTATCCCGAGGGAGAGTGGGTATATCCCGCGATAGTCTCCCCAGACGAGTTGATCTTGAAGGAAATAGATGGTAAGAAGCAGTTTCTCCGCATTATAGAGAAGTTAGGGAAGAGGGCTAACAGAATCATAGTGGCTACAGATCTAGACGCAGAGGGTAGCTCTATAGCACTAGAGATAATTAGGGCTTTGGGCTGGGAAGATACCAAGGAAATATATAGGATGGAATTTTCCTCCCTTAATTCATCAGAAATAAAGGCCGCATTCAGTGAATTGAAACCTTTTGACTATCCTAGAGCCAATGCTGGGTGGGCTAGAAGGGTATTGGATCTACAGTGGGGAGCCAATGTATCTAGAGGACTCACTCTAAGCGCTAGGAAAAGGAATTGGATCAAGGTTCTAAGCTCGGGTCGAGTTCAGGGCCCCACTTTGGCTCTAATAGTTAAGAGAGAGAGGGAGATAAGGAACTTTGTCCCTAGGAAGTACTATGTTGTGACTGCTAGACTCGAGGGGAGGAAGGGAAGCTTTGAGGTGAAACTAGCCCCTCCAAAAGGAGCTGAGAGAGTATGGGAGAAGGACTATGCTGAAAGGGCTGCTGAAGCAATTAGAGGGAAGGAACTAATCGTTAAGGTCAAGTCAAGGAAAGTAAGCATAGCACCACCACCTCCCTTTGATGGGACTACTATGCAAATTGAGGTAAGCAGAATTACAGGACTTACTCCAAAGCAGATAGCTGATAGAACGTCTGGTATAGCTCAACAGCTCTATGAAGCTGGTTTGATAAGCTATATAGGTACGGAGAGTCAAAAGTATCCTAAGGCTTGGAAAAGAGAAGATTTCATTAAGATGGTGGAGTTGATAGGATTATACGGACCGCTCAGCCAAGATGCGCGTTATGTAATGGAGAATCTCAGAGAAAAGCCTGTTGAAGGTAAGAAAGACGACCCGGCCCACCCAGCAATTCATGTGGTTGGCACTCCTGAGGGAGAATTCCAGAGTAGATATCATAGGAAGGTATATGAGGTAATAGCTAGGAGGAACTTGGCTACACTCTCTCCAGATGCTTTGGTCAAGAAGGTCAATATCGAGGTAAAGGTAGATGAATTCAGGTTCAAAGCAAGTGGTGCATCTCTAATAGAGGAAGGCTGGCTGAGAGTATACCCATACGCCAAAAAAGACTATACGATGCCACCCGTGGAGGATGGTGAGAAGGTGAAGTGCATAGATGTGGTAATAGAGGAAAAGGAGACCCAGCCACCTAAGAGATACACTCCCATATCAATCATAAAGGAAATGGAGAGATTGGGTCTAGGGACCAAAAATACGAGGGTTCAGATACTTGACATACTGAAGGAGAGGGGGTACATAGAGGGGAAGAGTTTTAAACCCACAACCTTGGGAGAAGCCGTGGCTGAAGTACTCGAAGAACATGTGCCTGAGCTGACGAATACGGAACTCACATCTAAACTTGAAGAAGCAATGAAGAGGATAGAAGAGGGCAAGTTAGACCACAAGGAATTCCTTCTCGATGCCCTCGCTAAACTTGAAAGAATTATGAAAAACTTCAAGGGGAAAGAAATGATAATATCCGAGAAACTTAGTGAAGCTATACAGGAGTGTAGGAAATTTCAGTACATCGTAGGCAAATGTCCTAAGTGTAAGAGAGATTTACTACTCAAGAAGAGCAAATACGGCTACTTTGTAATATGTTCCGGGTATCCGGACGCTTGTGATATAAAGTACAACCTTTATAGGGGAGAAACGATACTCCGTGAGACCTGCAGCTGTGGGCTCCCTATAGTAGAGGGGAAAGTTAAAACTAAGAGCAATAAAGTTCTGAAATATAGGAGGTGCTTGGGGAACTGCGAGAAAAGTCCTCTGAGGTGCGCGAAGTGCGGAGGGGTCATGGTTCCGAAGAAAGGAAAGTATGGTCTATATCTACAATGCACCAAATGCGGATCAGTGAACTTCTTCAGGATAAGAAAGCCCTCATAACAGACTTAGACGGTACGCTCGTGGACTTAAAGATAGATTGGGACTCCTTAAGGGAGAGGGTTAGGAAGGCCATGGGATGGGAACATCCCCTTAAACCACTAGGAGTGAGCATACCTCAAGCAGCTAGAAATGAAGAAGAGGTCAGGAAGGCCTTCCTAATTGTTGAGGAAGCTGAACTAGAAGCAGCTGAAAGAGCTAAGCCTGATGCTGGGCTAAGGGAGTTCTTGAATAAGATGAAGGATAGGGGAATTAAACTCGGACTTGTAACCATGCAGGCCTCCAGGCCCGCAAGGAGAGCGCTAGAGAAGCTGGGAGTGCTAGACTTATTTGATGTTATAGTAACAAGGGATCAATCACTTAATAGAAAAGAGCAGATCCTCCTAGCCCTGAAAAAATTGGGAGTGGATCCTAAGAACTGTATATTCGTGGGAGATATGAGCTGGGATGTAAATGCAGGGAAGGAGCTCGGGTGCTTCACAGTCTGCGTAAGAGAAGAAGTTCAAGGGGCCGACATATATGTCAGAAAACTAGAAGACCTAGCTATTGACGAGTAACTCGGGTTTTTCCTTCTCCAGTCTCTCTAAAAGCTTCCTCGCTCTCTCTGTAGCATATACTCTCATTCCACCGCCGCTATAAGTCACTCTGACTAGCCCTTCACTCTCTAGATACTTAATAACCTTCGTTCTGTATTCCCGTTTTGCTATTAACTTGCTGGCAGTCATGCCTCTGTCTCCCCTTCTTACTAGCTCTTTTAGGATCCTAACATGGGATTTTAACAATACCACTGAAACAACACCTCCTCATGATAAATATATCTCCTGATTCTTATAAAGATTTGCCGTCTCCTGGCTAATTCCAAGATACACATCTATATAATAACAATAGTTAAATAAAAAAAGACACGATAAAGATCGGAAGTTTAAATGTAACGACCGTAGTCACTTCGCTGAATGACTAATTTGAACATAAAGATGTAAGCGCCAAGAGCCTTATTTAGCTCCTTGATAAAGCACTACTGAGAGTTTCTAACATATTCTCTTATATATGAAGAGAGAGATCTTATCAGTTTTCTTATCTCAACTGCTTGAGACTGCTTTTCAGTCATTTCTCTCTGGATGAGTGACAGTTGTTTCTGTATCTTAGTTATGCCATCTGTCGTAGCTACGGAGACTAACACTCTCTCAAAGGAGACCTTGTTTAGTCTGTCTATTAAGTAGTCTATTTGCTGAATTAGATGATCTCTAACACTATCTCTGTCCCTCCTTATAGTATGGAGCTTTTTCTTTAGAAGAATTAACCTCTCCCTCTCTTCCTTGAGGGGATCGTATCTAATCTCGATCCTTAGCAGCCTGCCGGATGATAGCACCCTAGCGTAATCCTCTATCCCTAGATCATTTAACACACGACTGATAATCCTGACGGGATCACCCACCCTCATCCCCCGCTTCCCTTTCCACTTCTATTTCGGCGACGATTGGTCCTCTATATCCGCAGTCGAGGCATACATACTCCTCTGGAGTTAACCACCCGGAGAATACAGATATCTTCCTTATATTTGTACTGCCACAAACAGGACACACTATTATCTTGATTGCCTTCTCCTTCCCCAAATTGATCACACTTTCCCTTTTCTTTCGTGTAGACACCGGGATATATCCACAATTCAGTTATTAAGTTTTGGTGATTGGATGAGGAGGAGAAGGGGGATAACTGGAACATTAGAGCAAGCTCTCCTTATAGCAGTCACAGTTGCCTTCTTTCTCGGTATAGTAGTTGCTCCTATGGCTAATGCAGCTAAGTTCATATGGGAGGCACCTCAAAATGCCTGGGAAAGCTGGAGTGGCTTCGTAGAATGGGTAGATGGTCTCATTGATAGCATGTTTCAGGGTGGCGAACAAGGGAACGCTAGCTCGCTAGCTCCAAGTATTCTTTCATTTTCCTAATCTCCCACTTTATTTTAGATATGGAGTAAAGCTGAAATGATGTGATAATAAGGAGAATCCCTATAACTGCAAAACCAGTTGAGATTAGGGCCATCGGTATACTGAAGTACTTAGTGGATGTGTAAAGTTCCATTGCCCACCACCCAAAGTAGAAGCTGACTATCATCATGAGGCTTCCTGGTACTCCAAGGTATAATAAGGGTTTTTCTTCTAGAATCATCCTTAAGATGGTAAGTATAAGCTCCGAAAAGTGTAGCAGTGGATTCTTAGATGGTTTGGCCCCGCTATAGCTTACTACGATCGGAACCTCCTTTATTCTGAGCTTTGCTTTGCTTATCTCTTTTAAAATACCTAAGCTTACGCCCATTCCTTTCTCTACAGCCTCTAGAGCTACTTTGAGGGCGGATTTTGAGTAAGCTCTCATCCCACTTTGTGTATCCTTAATAGGAACCTTCGAGGCCCTCCTACCTAGTAGATTTAGTAGCTTGAGGGCCAATGCCCTAGCCAAACCTATTTTCTCTGCCCTTCCGCCTTTCATAAATCTGGATCCAACGACTAAATCGGCCTCCCCCTTCTCTATAGGACTTATCAGCCTAGGTATGAACGCGGGGTCATGCTGACCATCAGCATCTAACGTTACAGCTATGTCTGCCTTTCTGTTTATTGCCTCCCTGAATAAGGTCCTCAGAGCTGCCCCATAACCCTTGTTTCTTTCATGCTTTATCACTACAGCTCCTAGCGAGCTGGCCACCTCGCTAGTTAGGTCAATAGAACCATCATCACATACTATGACTAGATCTACATACCTCCTTGCTTTCAAGATAACGGGAGCGATCCTTGCTTCCTCATTGTATGCTGGTATAAGGGCTACCTTCATCTCGCATAGTTACCAGCGAATCATATTTAATTTAAAGGGTAAGAGCCAAATCTTTTTCAATA
>JAGGTZ010000115.1 GCA_021158805.1 Thermoproteota archaeon
ATTTTAACTGGAGGAGACCCGCTTATGCGATCAGACTTGGAGGAGTTGATAAGATATGCTAGAAACTCCGGACTAAGGCTGGGGATAGCGCCGACAGTCACTGAGATGCTAGATGGTGCTTTAGACCTTCTTAGGAGTTATGGGATAAGATACATCTCCATAAGCCTCGACGGAATGCGGGCCACACATAATAGCATCAGGGGGGTTGAAGGCCACTTCGAAGAGACGGTGGATATCCTCAGAGGGCTGACTGGGCCAGATTGGATGCTCCAAGTAAACACCTTAGTTGCTAAAGAAACAGTCAACGACCTTCCGGAGGTTGTGGAACTACTGCAAAATCTAGGCGTGAAGATATGGGAACTTTTCTTCCTGATAAAGGTCGGTAGAGGGACCGAGTTGACAGATCTAACGCCCCAAGAGTACGAAGACGTGATGCACTTTCTCTACGAGGTTGCATCCCATGGCTTTGAGGTTCGAACGGTCGAGGCTCCCTTCTTCAGGAGAGTGGTAGCCACTAGGGAGAGGCCAGCCTTTAGTGAGGAGGATATAGAGGAGATAGCTACTATGTTCGGGTTGGGTTCTCTGTACAAGAGGCTAAGCCTTGAGCTATTAGAGAGGATGGGGCCGCCTCATGGTAAACCAAGACTCAAATCGGCACACACCAGGGATGGTCATGGTATCATCTTCGTTTCATACAACGGAGATATCTACCCCAGCGGTTTCACGCCCCTCAGGCTAGGGAATATCAAGGTCAACAGCTTGGTAAATGTGTACAGAGGAAACAAGTTACTGGGAAAGATAAGGAAGGCCGAATTCGGAGGAAAATGCGGTGTCTGTGAGTTCAGGCATATGTGTGGCGGTAGCAGGGCTAGAGCTTTCTCGATCACGGGAGATGTACTTGAGGAGGATCCTGCCTGTATCTACATACCAAGAGGTTTGGAGAAGTCTGTAGACACCAGTTAATGGATTAATTCCCCTAAAATTGCGAAGAGTTACTGGAACTACATATCCTTCACCGTTAATGTAAATTCACTTGAGACCGTAGCACCGTACTTGCTGTTATAGGTGGATTATACCCATTAAGGTAGCTTAGAACCTTTAGAGCACCCCCAGACCCACCCTAGGACCTACCTTCTATAGAATCGTCTGAGCTTCCTAGCTTAGACTCCCTCCGCCAGAGTAGGAATGCGAGTAGCACAACCACAGACCCTATAATCGTAATGAGGGAGCCCGATCCAACTTTTATGAAACTCGATATCATTTGACCAGCTTTAGGCATTTGGAGGGCTAACTGGCTCTTTAGAGTATTAATTCTGGTTAGCCACACGATACCTGCAAGTAAACCAGCTATCCCAGATATGAGAGAGATAGATCTCCTAAAGATTGCGATAAAGGAGGTTACGATAGCTGTGATATGGAGGATCAGCGTTAGGTATACGATACCTGATCCCCCACTAGTAGAGCCGTGCATTGCTTCAAGCCTCTGAATAAGCCCTAAAAATTCAAGGAGAGAATATCTCACCCCTCCCAAAATGGGAACAGTTATAGAAATCCATGGAAGGAACAGACCAGCTAGAAGGAGTATGAATCCAATGATAACGGAGATACCAGAATATTCAGGGGTATGGATGGATCTGTTACTCAAACATATCCCACAAAACAATAGGTCTATCTAATAATATCACTCTATCGGATTCAGGGTACTTCTGTTATGAGGGAGGTTATAGCTGCTCTGATTTAGTAGGTAGATGTGACCTCTATTGTGGGCCTGTGGCATATACGGGATGTTTAAAGATAATGACAGGAGTAGAAGGGCCCATTTCTCGGAGCGATTTAACTGTGATCCTGAAGATGCCATATGTAGCGGTGCCAGGCACTCAAAGTTGGGGACTGGAGCCTTGGAAAAGACCGTATGCCCGCTGTGGGGTTCATGACTTTGGTAGGAGAATTCGCTCCTTGAATCCCTTTATAGTTCCTCACAGCGTATTTTTTCAGCAACTAATTATGTCCTATTTAGCAAATTCGCCTTAGCCATCTAACCAATATCTTATAGCCACTGGCCTACCAGAGAGATCGCGGAGTTCTTCTTCAGCTCTCATTAACAGATCTCTCTCAGGGTTACACCTCAGCTCGCACCACTTCTCATCGCGGGGATTTACTAAAGGAGGGCCAATGATAGGATAAATCACGATCTCGTACTCAGCGTCCTCAATACTAGCTAGGGCTTCCTCTGCGTACCTACTGAGAACATCCAGTTTAAGGGACCTCACTATAGGGACCCTAATCTCCAGCTTCTTTACTCTGTGCGAGGCGATCTTTAGTCCTTCGATGAACCTCTGCCATATTGTTACCGCTTCTCCTAGAGGTAGTCCATAGAGTTCCTCTGGGGGGATCTTCATGTCAGTAGCTAAGTGATCTACCTCAACCCTCTCCAACAGGGACAATAACCTATCAGGAAGGGTTAAGTTCGTGTTAAGACTAATGTTCATACCTAGAAGTCTTACTTCTCTCAGGAGATCCACGAGGGGCCTCCACTGCATTAGGGGCTCACCCCCAGTTACATGGAAGTAGTCTATCAATCCCCTGGACGGGATAAGATCATTCATGAGGTTATCTATACTTAAAGGGAAGCACACGGATGGATCTGACGATGCAAGGAGGTGGTTATGGCAGAAAGGACACTTAAGATTACATCCACAGAGCCAGAGAGTGAAGGTTACAGCTTCTCTCACATCTACCATACTTAAGGACTTCCATCCAGCTCCTAAGATGTGGATAGGATATCACCTCAGCTGTGGGTTGTGGTAATGGACCCTCGTCTTGAATTCCCTTCTCCTAGACGGGTTCCAGTTCTTAAGGGGTCTATAGTAACCGATTATCCTGCTCCATAATTCCACATTGCTACTGCCGCAGTAGGGGCAGCTTGCGAGAAGCCCTGTACTAGATCTATTACAATCCCTGCAGACAGTCACTGCTGGTGTGAAGCTCCAGTAGACTAGATCAGTCTCAGTAAGTCTTCTAACGAGTTTTGCTAGGGACTCAGGATCGGTCTCCTCCCCTAAGAAAATGTGCATCATCACACCGCCAGTGAAGCTTTTCTGAACTCTTTCCTCTATCTCTATCCTCTGGGCGAGGCTAATTTCCCCATAGTAGGGGGCTATGCTGGTGCTGTAAATGGGATTTTCTGGATCCGGCATATACTCTAAGAGCTCCGGGTACCTACGGAGATCCCCTATCGCTAACTTGGCTGCTGCTGACTCACCTGGGACCTCCTCGACATTCCAAGGAGTGCCTGTTTCCCTCATCCAGCTTCTCGCAGTGCTAACTATATGATCTACCACGGACCTCATCCAGTCAGCTGCTCTGATGAAGTCGGGTCTGGCTCCCTCAAACCAGAGCTTTGGATTTCCTTCCACTATAGCAGCTGCCTCGGGAAGCCCTATTACTCCTACCGTGTTGAAGTAAGTCGAGGGAAATTCCTCAAGATACTCCTTAACCATGCTGTAGATGAAGGGGTACCTCCTCATGAGAGAGACGTATCTTCTCCTGAACCAATCCCCAGCAAGCTTCACTAGCTGTAAAATACGATCAAGCTTCTGTAGGAACTTAGAATCGTCTCCTCCTGATTCTAGAGCTATCCTTGGCAAGTTCACTGTAGTAACGCCAACCGATCCCGTCACATCTGGTACAGCCCAGATCCCCCCAAACCTCCTTCTCTCAATAATCTCCATAGAATTATTTGTCATAAACTCTTTAGCAAGACCGAGCTCTCCCCTATCTATTGAGATCCTGCAGCACATCGCATATGCTGCGTCGGGATCAACTACCCTAGAATTGAGCCAGTAAAAGCTACCTCTTTTACTGGTAGCTGTGAATACAGCTTCGAAGACCTCCGGATCCTCGTATATAACTCTACTGGTAGCCATTATCGTGGGTATCGGGAAGGTGAAAGGCTGTCCTGCACTATCTCCTTCCCTCAGAATCTCGGCGAAGGCAATGACGAACTTTTTCCCTTCCTCTATATAAGTACCTAAGGATCTCTCCTTCCTCCCATTATAGACAGCCAGATCTTCTTCAAGCATTTTCCTCGGTGCATCAAGCACAATCGTGAAGTTAGTGAAAGGAGTCTGCATACCTACCCTACTAGGGAAGTTGAGGTTGTAGACAAGTCTCTGAACCTGCTGCTTCAGGTGTCTGGTGTCATTTACTTCTCTTATGAAGGGACCTGCATATAGCTCAACTGCTGAGAAGGCCTGGGCTCCACTGAAGTAGTGCTGGAGCGTTATGAGATAATTGGCGACATGATCAACGAAACTATCCAAATGCTTGGCCGGCCTAGCAGCTATTGTTGGTGTTCTAAGTCCTCTCTCAAGGAGTCTGGATATACTGTGCCCTGTGCAGTATGGTATGTAGAAACTGTAAGGAAGCTTATGTATGTAGATAATTCCTTGCTCATGGGCCCCGAGGAGGTTGCTGGGGAGTATTCTTAGTCTCTTCATTGACCTCTCCATGAAGTAGGAGAAGAACCCGGTGGGTCCGGGATATCTGTTCGCATTCTCTAGGACATCTAGCCTCCCTCTGGAGGCATAGCTCTCGATGGGATCCTCAAACATAACGATCTATTGGATGGATAATCCATCCAATATTAAACGGTATTCACCTCACTTCATCTCCGCGCATAATACGGACTTGTGGAGCTACTTCCATGCTAATGAGTTTAACTGCGCTCTTTTCGCACTTTCTCTCCCTTTAGGTATTCCGAAAATAATTATTATCATATCCCCTCTACGTCTAAACATTTAAAAGCCTCTGTCGTGCGGAGTGCTGATGATAGCTCTGCTCGAGGATCTCAGGACCCGTAAGGAATGGAGAGCCCTAGTTAGGGCCTTCATAGAGGAGCTTTCCTCGCTGCCCGTCAGGCAAGTGATTGCCCTTCCTTCACCCGATGATAAGGTATACGATAGCAATGTGCTCGTAGTCTTAGAAGAGGACACCCCGGAGGATACGATGGAGGTAGTGAAAGCGGCAGTGAGGGCTGAGAGGAGGATGGGTGTAGAGGGGATCCTGAGCCCATTGGCAGTTGGGGCATGGGATTCAGATGCAGTCAGGAGATTCATGGCTAAAGCTGAAAAAGGCCGAGAAACTGCTTGAAGAAGCTGAGAAAGATTTAGAAGTAGGCTGCTTCAATAAAGCAGTCTCAGCATCTTACTTTGCTGTCAGGTTGGCTGCAGAGGCGATGCTCAAGGGAGTGATTACTACCAAGGACGATAAGATAGCCAACGCTGTGGGGAGAGTGCTGGGAAGTGATGTAAGAGAGGAGATTATGTGGATCTATGAGGAAAGAAAGAAGGCAGATCATAGGCCCTTCTTCTTCGATGAGAAAAGGGCCTCTTTGGTTTTCGGTAAGGCTTCAGAAGTCTTCGAGAAGATTAAGGAGGAAATCTCCTCATTGGAGGAGTGATCCGGCATGCTACATATAAGCACCGCTCATCTAACTAGGCAACGGCTGAGGCCTCCCAGATAATTGGTTTAGAAGCTATTGATACAATTTTAACGGGAAAATTATATCGAGTTATTGATGTAGATCACATGGATGCAAGGAATATATCGGCTTCTAGGCTCCTCCTTAGGTACTCCTCCAATGTCTGAATCATACCCGGTCCAACAGCGCGCTCTCCAGCCAACTTGCGGGCACTCGCTGCTAAGTCGGTAGCTAGATCATCCACATTATGTTGGCGCACATTGTCTACCTTGTCGAGAATAGTTTTCACCCTTTTCTGTAACTCTGCTAGGATCTCACCTTCTGATATAGCAGCCCTCTCTCTCCTAGGAGTACATTCTGGATTATCAAATAGATATAGGAGCATATAGCCCTGGAAGTAAAGGAGGAGATAATTCATAATCATAAGGCCTGTTTCTATTATAATCTTCTTCACGAAGCCTCTCCTTTCTTCAGTGTCTAATGGCTGATATTCCCTCAAGAGCGAATCGATGCGTTCAGCAGTACTTCTATCTAAGGAATCCTTCATGGTGCTGAATTCTTGGACTGCACTGGATAGTCTCCTAACACCCTCAAAGACAGTAAGTCCTTCAGGCAGCCCCTCGGGAGTAGGTGAGGTAGTCATACCTGCAAAGCTCAAGCCGACGCTGAGCCCTCCTACAACGTACGTAAGAGCAAGTGATAAAGCCGCAGGTAGGAAGGGGAGGAAGAAGCCGATCCAAACTAATCCCCATAGTAGCGCCTCCCTCCAGCTCATGGTGGTTTTTAATACGAATTGCTCGTCAAGAAGTAGCTTATAGAACCTAAGGAGGAGAGTCATGGAGTCTCTCACACTTAAGTCCTTCAGTATTTTGTATATGACGTCCCTCTTATTCGTCATGACGATTTCTTCCAAATCCTCCCATTCAGAAGGTTCGAGGAGAGCCGAAAACATCTTCTTATAGTATCTGAAGTTGAGTGTGAAGTGGCTTCTAAGCCCCTTCAAGTCCGAGCTATGACATATGTACTCCAGCATATCCCAGAACCGATCCACACTGGTCCAGCTATAGGAGTCTAGTATTCTTCTTAGCTTAGTGAGGTCCTCTGTAGTCCTATTGAGGTTATAGAGGAATGAGAGCCATGGCGGAATCCCTGCAATCTCAATATACCTAGTTACGGAGACCTTGCCATCGGGGGCCTGCATACCTGAATCCACGATATCACAATTCAGCTCTAGGAATCCCTCGGCGTGGGGCGCCCTAAAGACGACCGTCTCCCCACCATCCCCGAAGAATTTGCCCGTCGGATCTAGCTCCATAAGGGATTTCGCTAGGGATTTGAGGGCCGTCTTAACCTCCTCCAAAGACCTCTTTAGCTCAGGGAGCGCATCCTCTCTCAGTCGGGACAGGAGAGGCTTATCCCTCTCAAACCAATACTCAGCATCATCGGACCATTTGCCGAGGGTGGTGTATCTCATTAGGATGTCCCTAAACCACTCAACATCTCTATATCTCCTGTATAGATACTTTAGCCTCAACCTCAGATCTTCATCCACGCCGCCTTTCTTTTTGATCTTGTCTAGGATTTCCAAGAGCTCACTAACACCGTCCATCACCGTGGAAATCTTCTCGATCCCTCCGGCGATCTGAGGTAGCTCCGCCAAGTCCTCCCATATGGGCCTGGGCTCGTCTAGCCACTTAGCCTTCCAGTAGTAGAATAGGAGATCATTGAGTGTTATCTCCTTAGAGAACCCATTCGAGCACTCCATCCTTAGCTTATCTACGTCTTTCCCTATAGCCCTGAATGGGACCGGCTGTCCCGGCAGTATGGTCATGGTAGGGTAGACCTCTATCTTCTTCTCCTTCTCGCCCTCCTTTTTAGTTACCTCAAGTACGGGGACCGTCCTAACCTTAATATGGGATGCTCCTCCATCTTGAGATAGTTTAGTAGAGCCAACCGATTTCCAAGGTGGTGATATAATATCTCCAACTATCGGACCATCCGGGAACCACTTGACTGCAGGCTCGCAGATCCCTCCCTTGGGCTCCAATTTGCTCAACTGGGATGAGATCTCCTGCCATCTCTTCTCTAACCCAGACTTCATATCAGAGGTCTTCTTCTTTATCCTCTTGAGTTCTTCACATCTCTCCTTAAG
>JAGGTZ010000127.1 GCA_021158805.1 Thermoproteota archaeon
CTCAACTTTGATCAAGGCCTTATCTCCTTCCCTGATCCCTAGCTTACTTCTGATTTTGCTGGGGAGGTATATGGCTCCCCTCTTACCCACCCTTACCTCCTTAACCTCTGATGACATCAGGTATTGCGTGAAAACCTGACTTATATAGTTTGCCTGAAATTAGAAGATCACCGGAACTCTCCCTATCACTCAGGTTCCGTGCTGAGGGAATATAGATCCCACATTCTTGCTATTGATGAGTACTCTAGTACTGTTAACTCCTGATTCGTCCATGCTTTCCCCTAGGAAACTTCCTCAGCTCAGCTCAGCAGGTTATCGCCTGACCTATAGTATGAGAGGAGGGGTCACCATGTGACTCTAGATATCCTGACCTTAGAACTAGCTTCCTCCAAGGTTAGCCAGTTCCCGAAGCTCATCCTCCAGTCAGCAGCTCCTGCGTTCTCCTCAACCTGTTCAGGATTCTTTGCACCGGGTATAACTATCACGGACTCGCTAGACATTAGCAGCCAGTTTAACGCGACTTGTGCTGGAGTCTTCTTGTACTTCTCGCCAATACTCTTGAGGAGCTTCACCACCTCATATATCTGGGAGAAGTTTTGTGGGTGAAATATAGCTGAGCCGCCCCTTACATCATTGAATTTGGGGATGTTCTCAGGAGTATACTTGCCAGTAAGTGCCCCCTTCGCTAGGGGCGACCAGGCGATTATGCTCATACCGTAGGCCTCAGCATACGGTATGAGTTCTTTCTCCGCATCTCTCTCCACCAAGTTATACCTGACCTGGTTACTCACCACATTTTCAGTAGAGAGGCACAGGATAGCTGAGTCCACCAGTTCTACCGGGAAGTCGCTCAGCCCTATGTATCTTATTACACCGTGGTGAACTAGTTCCTCTAAGGCTCTCATATACTCGCAAGTCGGAAAGTTATTCCAAAGAGGTGGCCAATGAACTTGCATGAGATCTATGTAAGAGACACCTAATCTCTCTAGACATCTCTTAGTTCCTTTAAATACGTCATGTCTGGAGAGAAACTCTCCAGGAAGCTTAGTAGCTATAACCACATCCTCTCTTACTCCCAGTTCCTTTATAGCTCTCCCCAAAAATTGCTCACTTAACCCCCTCCCGTAGACCGCAGCAGTATCGAAGAAGTTTATCCCCACATCTAAGGCCTTCTCTATAATGGACTTAGCTTGCTCGTAATCTTTTATCCCCCACGAGTCACTAAATTGCCAGGTACCCAATCCTACGATAGATACCTTTAGATCCGAGGTACCCAAGTACATGAACTCCATAAAATTACGGACATCGTCCCCTTATAAATCGTCTGAAACCTCACTGAGCTGCAATGCTGAACAAAAGACTTATTACTCTCTACCCGCTGGGGGGCGTGAGGAGGTAACCACATGGACAGGGTAGAGGAAATAGGACTCAACTGGGATAGGATATCAGAGAGAATCACAGAAGATCCTTATGAGTTCTTAGAGATGGATCCTGAAGAAATGAGGAGGCTAATAATAGAGAATTTAAAGCCCCTAGCTAAGTTCATAGGTGCTAAAGCGATAGTCTATGAGAGCGGACGTTGGTACGCGAGAATAGAGAGGATGGAGCTGGATTTTGAGGAGCCTCCCGAGCTAAGTGAGGTGATGGACAAAGAGTGCTATGTCTCATTGGAAGACGAAAATGGCTGCGATGTAGTGGTTTTAGCCATTAGGGAGGACGAGACGGGAGATGTGGAGGCATTCGCTAGATCCGCTGGGGAGATACTGGAGATATTCTTCAGCGGAAGGACATGCGATAACCAAGATGTCCCTTGGGATGACTTCTCTTGGTAATTTGATATTCTGCCTATTAGTAAATGGAATTGCCGAGCGAGAGCGGTGAGCATAGCTCCTCATGTTTGATGGATCACCATGGATATGGCTCGGGAAAATGTATTATTAATCCCCTATCGAAATTCGTGTATGAACGTAGAATCGTTAGAGATTTTTGTACTGGCTGAAGAACATGCTTCTGGCTTATTCTGGGCCCAGCATGGTATCTCGTTTCTCTTAAGTATAGAGGTCGACGGCTCTAGGCATGAACTGCTTTTCGATACAGGGAACAGCTGGGAGCCCATAAAGCACAATCTCAAATTATTAGGGAGGAGCGTGAAAGAGATTAAGGCTTTGATACTTTCCCACAGGCATTACGATCATACCGGAGGTCTTAGAGGTTTTCTATCAGAGATTGAAAGGCCAATACCGATAATTGCTCACCCTGACGTCCTAAAGCCCAACTTCGTCTTACCTTTCAGGGACATTGGTCTACCAATTTCTGCTGAGGAGATAAGATCTCTTGGAGGAAAACTTCTACTTACTAGGGATCCTATAGAGATACTGCCAGGCGTAATAACTACGGGAGAGGTACCAAGAATCACTGAGCTTGAGAAAGAGATGACAATAGAGACCTACACTATAGATGAGGAAGGCAGGCTCGTCAGAGATCCCATAATGGATGATTTATCGCTTGTAGTGAGAATGGATGGAGGGTCTATAGTAATAACAGGATGTTCGCATGCCGGCATTGTTAACATCGTAAAAAGAGCTAGACAGCTTGCAGGCCCCGTTAGGGCAGTTATAGGCGGATTTCACCTAATTAAAGCGCCAGAAAGTAGGATAGAAGGGACAGCAGAGGCTCTAAAAGACCTCGGCGTTCAAAAAGTAATCACTGGTCATTGTACAGGATTGGCAGGGGAGTGTATCCTTAGAAAGGAATTTGGAGAGGATTTCGAACAGTTGGCTACTGGAAGTATCCTTAGGTTCAAGTAATCCTCTGTAAAGGAAAGAAAGAGAATGCACATCACATCATTATAACTAGGTGCTGCCTAAGCATCTCTTATTAAATGATCCTAATTCTACTGTTTTGTCAATAGCTCAACTATGGCCAGTGCTATAACCTTTGTAACTTGGATAACAGAGTCCAGCTCTACAGATTCGTTAATTCCATGAATATTATGAGCTATAGGTCCGTATCCCACAGAAGGAATATTGAAGTCATTTATGAAGAATCTAGTGTCTAGTCCAGCAGTCCCTCCACAAAATCTAGGCCTCTTACCGGTGACCTTGAAGGCTAGATCTGAAAGCTTCAACACAAATGGATCCGATGTATCTATCATGGAAGGTTCTGCTCTCCAACCAATTATGCTGTACTCTGGAGGATTTTCCTTGAGCCAGGGATCTCTTTCAGAAACTTCTCTCACTTTATCTAGGACCTGTCTCTCTACATCCCTTATACTCTCCCCTGGTGGCCAGCCTATCCTGCACCTAATCTCTGCCCATGCGGGGACTGTAGATGGCCAATCTCCTCCTGATATCACACCAATGTTTAGGATGGTGACGTGTCCTTTCATATATGGCTCACATTCCTCAGCAGGTGGGAACGTTATTCTCCTTTGTCGCTCTTCATTAAGTTCTTTCAGGGCCTTGTAAATTAGCCATATTTTGTCAATCGCATTAACTCCTCTATGCGCCTCCTTTGCGTGAGCTGGCCTACCTTTAACTCTTATCTTGAAATATAACACTCCTGCGGAGGCTATCCAGAAATCTAGTCCAGATGGTTCTGGATTTATTGAGAAGTCCCCAGTATACCCCTTTAATAGAGTAGCTAGCGCTCCTCCGATACCACCATCTTCCTCTTCTATAGTCGATTCAACTAATACCTTGCCATTAGTGGGTATTTCAAGCTCTTGAACCGCTTTCACCGCATATATCATCGCTGCAACCCCGGCCTTCATATCTCCAGATCCTCTTCCATAGATCTTTCCATTGGAGATCTCCCCTCCCCATGGATCGTACCTCCATTCCTCTTTAGGTC
>JAGGTZ010000119.1 GCA_021158805.1 Thermoproteota archaeon
GGGCTATGTGCAATTCAAGCTGCCATCTACCATATAACCTCTAAACCCATTGAGCTGGCCACGTGGGACAGATCCATGTCGCCAGTGATAATCGGTGCCCCAACTTTCCTCGCCGTGTAGATGACGGAGGCATCCACCAAGCTGAGCCTTCGGCTGGATAGCTTCGGATCCCCTGATGAGGAGAGTATTCCGTCCCCTTCATCCTTCACCATCGCCACCCCAACGTAGTCCCTGAGCGATAGATCCACCACTGTGAAGAAGGCCGAGAAGAAGGCAACGATCTCGTCGGAACTCTTCAACCCAGGCAGCCTGCCCCTTGACCAGTGGACTGCGAACTCGTAGGGAACGGTAGGGGGAACCACCCCCTCCACCTCCCTCCTTCGGATGGCCATCATGGCCCTCTCAGCCCTCCTAGGGAGCTCCCCGAAGGCCATAGCGAGCAGGGCGTAAGTATCTACGACTACCTTTTCCAACGGTTCTCCCTCGCCTTCTCCCTCTCAGTCTCTTCCCTGTCTAACTCTCGTTCAGCCTCCTCAGCGCTTCCGCTACAGCAACCCCATATCCTCTCCCACAGGTCAAGAGGTGAGAGGACGAGTTTCCCGCCTTTAACCTCGACTAAGAGGAGCATGCCCTCCTTTATGCCCACTCTCTCCCTGACCGACTTGGGCAACGCTATGATGCCCTTCTTGTGGACCTTCACCACACTCATCAACTCTAAGCCTTATAGTTTAACTTTAAAGTTTAACCATTCTGCGAGTTGCTGTGAAGCCCTCTATTCCGAACTAGACGAGTGTACTTCCTATTACTGATGGTCTCGTAATGGACCTCATCGTAACCACCAATGAGACTCATTCACTGATCGAGGAGGCTAGTATCCCATCCTCCGAGTCGAAAGTGATCGGCCGCTTCACAAGACCTCCTATCCCAACTACGATCGCTTGATCTGAATGGTCGACCCAAAAGCAGTGAGCAAGCTGAAGGATCATATGGAAGAGTTAAGGAAGTTCAGTGTGAAGAGGATAGGTAGTTATTCGGCTCGTCAGCAGGATGAGGGAAGCGATATCTATCTGGTAGTGGAGTTCGAGAAGCGCGCTTGGAAAAAAGCAACGTCGGAATATTGATGGTAGCGTTTGGGACGAGGAGCGACGTGAGAGAACAATCAGCCATGAATCTCGGCTAACGGCCCCTGGTCCTCGTTAGGAGGACGGAGGTAACTTAATCTGGGAGAGACCCCTAATTGATTAAGGACCAATCCACTTTCCAACGGGATTGACTACCTCAATGCCGTATCTCCTGCCTATAACCCTGAAGTGGGGATCGGATGAGTATATGACTTCCACATACTTCCTAACTGGTAAGAAGCACAGGAAGTCCCAAATATGAATTCCGGTCTCAAGGCTCCCTCTAAGGGCCTCCTTAACTGTGTCAGCCGTTATCGGTGCCTTAACTATACTGCTGTCCTCAATTATACGTTCTATAATTGCCATAGCATCCTCTAAAGGTACTTTAAGCCCTCTGAATGCTAGGACATGGAATATCTCGGCCAACTGGTGATAGGACATGTAAACCTTGAGGGAAGGGAAGACTCCTTTGAAGAAGGATACGGCTCTCTCGTGTACATCCATCGCTGATTTAAATTCAGCTTCAGATCTAAATCTATTTCTGAGGGGCTTTTTCTTCGCGAAGCTCCATATCTCCGTGTCAATGAAGGCCTTCAAGTCAGCCACCTACATCCTCATATCCGTATTCCCTCAGATCCTCGGGTCCGGCGCCCTCGATTGGCTTGAGGATTAAATCCACTATCTCCTCTCTCTTAGATGAATCCGAGCTCAGGTAATTTAGGAGGGCATCCACCAAGATTTCCTTCATGGTCCTGCCTTCCTCAAGCGCCCTCCTCTTCAATTCTCTGTAGAGGTCCTCCGGGATGACGAAGCTCGTTTTGATATCCATCAAGGTATAAGTACAGAAAACCCTATATAAAGAAATACAGTAGCAGTTGGTGAAGGATTCGTCATCCTCACTACTGATCTCATAGTCTCCGGGGTTGGAGGGTATATCCTGTCAGTTAATAGGAGCCCCAATCAATGACCTGAAGCATAAAACAGGAAATTGTCAGGCCTCCCACAAATTCAGGGTTACATCAAGAGATTGGAGGCTGAAGCATAGTTTTAGTGAGGTAGAGACTCTCACTAATAGACTCATAATAAGAGTCATATTTATATTATTTGACTCATAATATGAATCAGATACCATGTATGAGGAGGTCCTCACTGACTGGAACTTCTGGGGCGGTTACAACATCGACTACTTGGGCAGAGACTACTCTCTGCAGGAGTTCGTTGGAGAAGGGAGGGCCCTGATCCTATTCGGGGTAAGGAGGGCAGGCAAGAGCTATCTTGCGTACGGATATCTGAAGAGAATGATAGGGAGCGGTCTTGACCCTAAAGAGACGTTGATCCTGAATTTCGAGGATCCAAGGCTGTCAGGTATAGACTCTAGGGAGCTGATCAAGCTGTACGAGGAGTACTTGAAGCTCACCGGCGCTAAAAGGCCGATAGTAGTGTTAGATGAGGTCCAGTCAGTCGAGGGATGGGAGAGGTTCGTTCGCTACCTCCTAGAAGTTAAGAGGGCCAAGGTATTGGTGACCGGGAGCTCCTCCAAGCTGATGGGGGAAGAGTACGCGACACTGCTCACGGGAAGGCATGTAAGCATCGAGGTATTTCCCCTCAGCTTCAGGGAATTCCTGAGGTTCAAGGGATTGGAAATAAAGAGTGAAGCCGAGGCCCTGAAGGAGAGGAGCAGGATAAGGGCCTTACTCGATGAATACTTGGAGTACGGTGGCTTCCCTGAGGTGGCGCTTCAGGATTCGAGGGCTGTGAAGGAGGAGCTGCTGCGCACCTACTTCCGGGACATAGTGACGAAGGACGTGGCCATGAGGTATAATGTGAGGAGGGTCAGGAAGCTGGAATCCCTGGCCAAGATATATATGAGCAACGTGGCCACGATGGTCTCCATGAGAAAGCTTTCTAAGAGCTTGGAAATCGGGTTGAGGACTGTAGAAAGGTTCAGCGAGTATTTGGAAACTGCTAGAGTGATTAGATTTCTCAAGAGACTTTCTCCAAAGGCAAAAGAGGTGGAGAGATCTAGGAGAAAGGTTTACACGATAGATGTTGGCTTTCACACTAAGGCAGGCCTTCCGATCACGAGGAACTTGGGTAGAATAATGGAGAACGTGGTATTCCTCCATCTCGCTAGGGAGTATGGGGTCAACGAGGCTCTGTTCTACTATCTGACGAGCGATGGTAGGGAAGTAGACTTCGTTGTCAGGGAAGGCAGGAAAACAGTTGGGCTGATCCAGGTGACCCATCACTTGAGGAAGGGTGACCCCGGACAGTTCAGGAGGGAGGTGGGTCCCTTGGTGAGGGCCTCTAAGGAACTGGGATGCCGAAGGGCGGTTTTGATCACAATGGATCAGGAGGGCCTTATAGAAGAGAAGGGTGTTAAGGTAAAGGTTACTCCACTGTGGAAGTGGCTCTTGGGATTCGAAGTTTGAGTTGGTGGACATGTAGGGTAAGAGCAGTGAAGAGTCGAAGCTTCACACGATTGGAAGGCCTCTAACTTCATTCTGGAGTGGTGATGCAGATCTCCTGCCCCGGGCCATTCATCAGAAGGCGAAGGAACCTGAGCACCTCACGGTCTCATGAGTGATCAGCTCACGCTACCATTCTTCTGCGGCACACTTAGAGGAGCGTTACTGCCATAGCTCGAGTCCATACTTCTGAAGTCTCTCGAAGCGTCTCTCATTTAGAGTGAGGAGCTTGAGTCCCTTAGCTATCCCTAACATTGCGCGAGGTGCACTACAGGGCAGAATATCCACTCCTAGATAGGAGCATTAGCTTTATTAAGAGTATTACCCAAAGTGATACTTGGTATAACCAATGGTTAGACTCAAGGTGAAGGTCGGACCCAAGGGTCAGATAATCATTCCCAAGATGCTAAGGAAGAAATATGGGATAAAGGAGAATGATCAGGTCTTCCTAGAGATTAGAGAGAATGAGATAGCCATCAGAAGTCCTAGAAGCATAGAGGAAACCTTGAATTGGATCAGAGAGAGGAGAAAGAGGATTAGGGGACGAGAAGCTAGGCTAGGTGACTTAGCCGATGTAGATCTCGAGGAGGAGTTTGATTGAAGGTACTGGTTGATGCCAGCCTTCTCATCTACCTCAATGCGAGGATGCCTGATGGTGAGGCTAGACTCGTCGAGGAGTTCTGGGAGGGGCTGCTCAGGAATCATGAGCTCTTCGTCAATCTACTGGTGCTGGATGAGACCATATACACCTCAAAGAGAAAGTACGACGTGCCGTTCAATGAGACCTTGGAGTTCATTGATAGGGCGGTACTCCCTCACGTGGAGGTGCTCGTACTGGGATTAGAGACTTATCTAGAGGCTAAGAAGTACATGGTAAAGTACGGTCTGAAGCCCTCCGACTCTATCCATGCGGCAACCGTGGAGGTGTTCGGGCTTCAAGCGATAGCGAGCGAGGACAGGGATTTCGATAAGATCAGTATCAAAAGGCTCTGGCTGTGAAACAAAGTCCAAAACTGAGGTATCGCGAGGATCATCGGTTCCTGATGCGAGATGAACCTTTGAGAGAGCATCGGCTCGGATTCCGTGCGTGGTTTACCCAAAAACTCCTAGGGTAATACCACAGGGTAGACTTATATTCGCGGAATTGGTAATACAAGTATGTCAGAGGTGGTTAGCTTCAAGGTCCCCAAGGAGGTCAAGGAGAAAATGAGGAAGTACTCGAAGACCGTGAAGTGGAGCGAGGAGCTCAGGAATTATGTAATTGAGAGAATCAAGGCTATAGAGAGGGAGGAGAACCTCAGGAAGGTGACGGAGATCATCAAATCCACGGGAGAAGTGCCCGAAGGTTTCTCGCTGAGAAGCATCCGGGAGGACAGGGAGTCTTGAACGTAATCGATGCCTCGGCCCTCTCCAAGTTCATCCTCAAGGAAGGAGGGTGGGAGATCGTCGCAGACTATCTGACGAACACCTTATCAGTTGATCACGTACTGAAGGAGGTATCCAATGCTGTGTGGAAGGCTTTCAGGAGGGGTTTCATCAACGCCGAGGACTCGATGAAGAAGTTCTCGGCCCTCCTCTCTCTACTCCATACGAACTTGGAACTGGCGGATGAGACGGAACTGCTCCCCTCAGCATTTGAAATGGCTTTAAAGCGTAATATAACGGTCTACGATGCGTTATACGTGGAGTTAGCTAGAAGGAGAGGCCTTCCACTGGTCACATGCGATGAGCTCCAAGCCAAGGTGGCCCGTGACGAGGGAGTGGAAGTCATACTTCTGTGAAGGGGCCCATCTTGAGCTTTAAGAGAGGATACAAGCGATAATTGGTGAGGATCACCGGAAAGGAAAGGAGGGTATCGATACTGAGCTTCCGGTTTGAACGAATATCCTCTACTAATTCAGGCTAACTCGCACATAGTTTTGGCCATAATTAGGAGATGATCTCTACACAGCATGATTTAGCCATTGGTTTATCTCCCTCTCTATCCTCTTACGCCCCCTGACTCTCCTCACTTCCATCTTATCGAGATACTTCTTCAATCTCCCCGTATCCACCATTTCAAGTAACCGGGGTATGATCTCATCCCTCGCTGGGTATTTGAAGTATGTCAGGTCTATCAGGGTCTTTTCTGGATCGGAAACTCTTACCCACTCATCTATCTCCTCTAGATACTTGTACTCATACCCGAAGTACATCTTATCGGAGATCCTTCTGAGCATTACCTTGAAACCAGCGATCTCTCTGATGCCCCACCTCGCAGCCTTGGACACGCTCGGGGAAAGCACAGTCACAGCCGTCACCTGGTTCCACGCCTCATGAAGGAACGCCGCTGAGCCCAACCCAATGTAGGCTCTAGGAATAGCCTTCACTATCATGTATGGTGACTTCTTGAAGGAGTAAACCCCCTTCAACAACTCAACTATCTGGCCCCTCCTCTTCAAATTGTGAACGAGCAGTTTGGCATAATCCCTTCCCACAACAGCCTCGACGGATCTGAATGTGAAAAAGGATGACCTCCTTAACCTCTCGATGAATTCCGAGTACTTAACGGGCAAACCTCTCCACCTTCCTGACAACAGTCTCGAAGCTTGGAGGTCTTCCCATCAGAACGATCTCCCTCAGTATGGAATAATCACGTGGAGGTTCTCTCAGGAGGGGAAGGATCTGCCTGAGTGAATCCTTCACACTGCCATCCTCGCATAGATCTAGGAGGTAGTATATGTCATACAGGTCTCTGGCCTTTCTCCTATTCTTGTAAGCGTGTACCTTCTCCTCTAGAAGTGAGCAAGGTGAAAGGGTCCTGACCACAACGCTACTACCATCAATCAACCAAAAATCTCCTTCTATCACTTCCCTCCTCTCGAACATGGGAGAGGCTTCAAGTTCTACCTCAGCTTCATTACTAACCCTCAAGTAAAGGACCCTAGAAGGCGTGAGCTTCTTTCGAGTCACATTCAAAGTCGCGAGGATATTAGGGATCTTCTCAACATGCTGACAGTATATATCTACATCATAGGAGAACCTCTTACCCCCGTAGATCCTCCATATAGCCGTACCCCCATGAATCACGAAGTCGATACCCTTCAACAGTTCCAGCACTAGAACATCTTGCACCTCTGCTATCTTGAGCATGTTGCCCCTCAGCACCTTCACCAGGGGGATCTTCCTGTACATCATAATTCCATCGACCTAGGTTATATTAAATTATAACCTAGGTCAACAATAAGGGTTCATTTGAGGTAGCGGTGAGAGCCTCTAAGGAACTGAATACCAAAAGGCGGTTTATTACGATAGATCAGAAGGGTCTCTTAGAAGAGAAGAAGGTTGCTCTGTCTTTTGGAATCAGCTCTCGCCGGGCTCCAAGCAATGGCAAGAGAGAGCGAGGACTTCGGTAGGACTAATATCAAAAAGCTCTGGTTGTAAAGCGAGCGTGCATGTCAGTGGCTGAGCGCACGAACTTTGGTCCATCAGCTTCCGAGCGCCACTGATTCGCCTGCTCCAGTAATTCTAACTCACTAAGACAACTCTCCCCTTCAGGTCCTGAGGGAGCATTTTATATAACTTCCTATCTGTCGTGACCAAGCTCGTGTCCAGCTGGATGGCTAAGGATAGGAAGAGAGCATCATATTTATTGATGTTAGTGATTCAGGAAAGTGACAGGAACTCCCAATACAGAATTATTCGGAAATAAAATAAGGAGAAAAATGAGAATTCTAAATTATTTAAACACCTTCGAACATCTTTCTTATTGGATCTGACAGGTTAACATATGCTATAGCAACGGGTGCTTGGATAGCTGGTACTAGAGCAGGGACAAGCGCTGCTCCTGGACCTAGGGCCATCACTGCTATGGCCGCTGCCACGCTCTGATTCTTGGTGGCTGAGATGAACGCTATGGCTTCATGTTCGCTGTAGCTCATGTGCATGGACCGGTCGCTGACCGTCACGACCCCCAAAATCATGAAGAGCATAACTGCCTGAAGGCCTATGACCATGAATGCTATGTTCGGGGAATTGATCATCATGAATGCCTTGCTGGCAGCCAGCATACATATCAGTACGAGCATAGAGATCATCGTGGCTAGAGAGAGGTGAGGCTTTATGGAGCTCTCCAACTCTTTCACGATCTTCCTTTCAAATAATTTGAAATCCTCTTCAAGTTCATGCGCTAGTGTGGTTCCATTCTTTCCGTTGAGACGGTACTCTTCTCTCTTCTTTTTAATCTTGTGCCTTATAGCTAGGTATCTAGTTACCTGCCCCAGGATGAACGGGATTACCAGCGTATAGACCAATGCCTCCATTATCTTCCCCAAGGGAACGCTAGCCGATGTAACGGACGAGTATACGTTGAGATAGCCTGGAACCGCTATTAAAGAACCGAAAAGGCTTAGAACTGCCAGAACCGTTGCCAGCTCAATATCCCCATCCACTAGAAGAACGTACCCTATGGATGCGCTTGAGGCAGGAACTACATTTGAGACCACATAGCCCATAGCTACATCCGTGTTAGGTATCGCCGTAGAGAAGACTATAGCCGTAATGGGGGATAAAACGAATATATAGAACATGGATAACACTATAGCCTTGATCTTCTTGGCGGCGCTCCCGATCCTCTCGAGCTTTAGTTGTATCATGGACGGATAGATCGTGAGTATGGCCAGCGATATTATGATGTTCTTGACAAGATCCTTGTGCATTCTGAAGAAAATATGATACCTATACCCTATGATTATCCCTATTATTATGGCAAGAATCGAGTAGAGGAGAAGATATTTCTTCATATGGACCGCCGTTTTAGCAACACTTTCCCCCAAGCGATCACCTAATTGACTGGCTAGTCAGTCAATTAAAAAACTTTTCAGCTGGTATAATTTGTTTCGGATTTCCGTTATCAGCTGCACATATTTTCATATTGAGAAAGGGATTTTTATTTTTACTTGAAATATCGCTAGCTGGCATGGTATGAAACCATTTTTAGCTCTCGTGAATAGAGAGAGGACCTCTTGAGGAAAGAGATATGCCTATATGGGGAAATTAGTTCAAGTTTCCCATCTACAGTGGGCAAGTAGATTCTAAAAACCTTATTTGATTAGCTCTTTTGTAAAGAATAAAGTGTACTTTGATTATCCACTCAATTTCTCTGGTTCTCTGCACCTATAGAGAATTTAGGTAATATTTTTAGCCTATTAAC
Source organism: Thermoproteota archaeon (assembly GCA_021158805.1). Lineage (GTDB taxonomy): Archaea > Korarchaeota > Korarchaeia > Korarchaeales > Korarchaeaceae > Korarchaeum. The sequence goes on from JAGGTZ010000119.1 coordinate 8,781, forward strand.
CATTCGGTCAATTACATGGGAGATGGTGTGATTATGAGTGAGATGGATCAGGGAGGAACCGCCTCAGAGAATCGGGATAAGGGTTATGGAGTGAAGAGAATTGCTTTTCCCGTTCAAGACCATCTAGGGCTAGATGATATGATATTCGAACATTTTGGCCATGCTCCAGCGTACCTGCTAATTGA
>JAGGTZ010000131.1 GCA_021158805.1 Thermoproteota archaeon
CTCTAAGATCTCATCATCAGTAGCTCCATTCCTTAGGAGGGAGATAAAGTTGACTAAGTTGTTCTCCCTCCATATACAGGTCTTAAAGAACCCATCAGCAGTTACTCTCATTCTAGTACAGTTCATGCAGAAGAGAGGATTAATAGTCCCCCTAACCACCTCAACAACCGCGCCGTTTTCCAAGTAGTACCTACCTCTACCATGTAGCCTCCTTACCTCCCTTCTTAAGGAGATCTTCTTTAACTCCTCTTCAAAACTGCTGAGGTTATAGTAGAATTTGGCGAGGCTCGGATCCATATTTAGGAGTTCTATCATCTGAACGGCTATACCCTTCTTAGCCGAGAATTCTACCATACTCCAGAGTTCATCTTCATTGATCCCCTTTAATACAGTCATATTCAGCTTAACAGGCATTAAATCGCACTCTATGGCCTTATCGACGGCCTTTAACGCTCTATCCAGACCATCTACGCCCGTTATCCTCTTATAGGTATCTCTCCTTAAGGAGTGGAGGCTTATATTTACCCTGTCTAGGCCAGCCTCCTTTAAAGCGCAAGCTCTCTCAGCTAAAAACCAACCGTTGGTGACCATGGAGATCTCCTCTACAGGATGCCTTCTTATCTGAGAAATTATCTCTTCCATATCCTTTCTCACGAGAGGCTCCCCGCCGGTGAGCTTTACGAACTTTATTCCATGTCTGGACAATATCCCGACGAGCCTTCCTATCTCCTCAGGGGTCATCTCATCCCCACTTACTATGTGGCCTTCACGGTGGCAGAAGAAGCAATTGTAGTTACAAGAGTTCGTTACGGAAATCCTGAGGTCCGTTACGGGCCTTCCCCACCTGTCAATGAACATCTAATCACCCTTTACCTTCTTTAGGACCCTTACCTCCTCTATCTTTGTTAACGGGTAGTTTCCTGACTCATCCTTCTCTAGATACTTCACCATATCCCAGATGTTAAGAAGAGCAGCCATGACACCGCTTAATGCCTCCATCTCTACACCGGTCTGGGCTATAGTCCTGACAGTAACAGTAACGCTTACCGAATCATCACTCAGATCGAAGCTGACATCTATGCCAGTTATCGGTATTGGATGGCATAGGGGGATTATCTTAGGAGTATCCTTAACAGCTTGAATTGCAGCAATTCTGGCAACAGTAAAGACATCTCCCTTCTTGACCTTCCCAGACCTTATGGCCTCTAGAGTCTCCTCCTTTAACTTTATCCTGCCATAGGCAGTTGCCTCCCTATGAACCATCCGTTTGCTCGTTATATCAACCATCAAGATGTAACACCCTACTCAATCCTTTCATCAAGATCGCTCCTCTCTGGCTCAACCCACCTGTATTCTCCATCCTTAAAGTACTCTTTCTTCCATATAGCCGCTTCTTTCTTCACCTCATCAACGATCCACTCTACTGCTTTGAAAGCCTCACTCCTATGCTCAGAGGCTACGATAACTAGTAGAACTAGATCACCTATCCCCGCCTCCCCGACTCTATGTATGATGGTTGCATCTATCAATCCGAATCTTGATATAGCCTCCTTCCTTATCCTGTTTAGGGCATTGGAAGCCATCTCAGGATAATGATCGTAGAATAATCTCTCCACCTCCTTACCCTCTGAGATCTCTCTGACAACTCCCATGAAGGTTACTAGAGCGCCTATCCTTCTAGATGACTGTAATAACGATGTTATTTCACCCCAAGCATCGATCGGGGATTCAGATATATGTACTTTCCCCATTACTAACCACCTGAAAACGCTGGAAATATTGCCACGATATCATCTTCACCTACGTCTACATCTAAATCCTTTATGGAGTTATGATTCAATGCCACAAACACTTTCCTCTCCCTAACATTGAGTTCTATATCCTCGCCTACTAGTCTGAGTAGATCCCTCAAGGGACCAGTGTAATTTATTTCGTCTTGACGTCTTCCCAAGCGCTCAGCTATCCAGCCATAATACCTAATTGTAACCATGTCCACAGCACCAGCTAAACGATTTCTACTGCCATGCTCTGAGCACCTCCACCGCCATGGCATATGGTAGCTAGCCCTCTACGCCCTCCCTTGACTTGAAGAGCATTTATGAGGGTTACCAGTATCCTAGCACCGCTTGCACCTAGTGGATGGCCTATGGCAACAGCTCCTCCGAACACATTTAGCTTATCTAACGGGATCTTCAAGCCCTTACTGACGACTAGGCTAGCTAATGCGAAAGCTTCGTTATGCTCAAACAGGTCAAAGTCCTCTATTGACATCCCCAGCATCTTTAGTAGCTTTTCAGTTGCGGGGATCGGGGCCTCTACGAAGTCTTTGGGTTCAACAGATGCGGATGCAAAGCCCAGTATCCTAGCTATAGGTTTCAATCCCTTTTCCTCAACCACATCTCTTGAGGCGAGAACTAAAGCTGCAGCTCCATCGCTTAGCTGTGAAGCGTTAGCGGCGGTTATGGTCCCACCAGGCTTAAAAACGGGCTTTAGCCTGGCTACCTTCTCTAAGCTAGTATCAGGCCTAATGCCCTCATCCCTATCTAGTATTACCTCATCCCCTTTCTTTATGGGCTCTATCTCACGAGCATAATAGCCTCGCTCGGTAGCCTCTGCAGCTTTTAAATGGCTAGACACCGCAAAATCATCTGCTTCCTCTCTCTTTATTCCCCACTTCTCTCCGGTGGCTTCTGCTTCCTCTCCCATCAATAGACCTGTGTGAGGATCGGTCAGCCCATCGTGGACCATTATATCGTAAATCTTCTCTCCGGCGAACGCAAATCTAACTCCCCATCTCCATCTTGACGGTATGGCGTAGGGGGCCATACTCATGCTTTCCATTCCTCCAGCGACAATGACCTTATTCTCTCCTAGCGCAATACTCTGTGCAGCTAGGGAAACAGCCTTCATGGCAGAAGCACATACCTTATTTACAGTATATCCTGGTACACTGGCAGGTAAACCAGCCAATAACCCCGCCTGTCTTGCTGGATTCTGCCCTATGAATGCCTGCAGGGCATTTCCCATTATTACCTCGTCTATATCTTCAGGGTCAAGACCAGATCTCCTGATAGCCGAGGCAATAGCTACAGCCCCAAGCTTAGGAGCGGGCCAGTCTTTCAGAGAACCACCAAACTTGCCTATGGGGGTTCTAGCCATACCAACAATGTAAACATTCTCTAAACCCATCATCAATTTATCTCACCCCTACAGGCTTTTAAGGGCTTTCCAGGAGAGTAGTAGGGCAGAAAGCAGGGATATACCTTCCTCTGATATAGATCTCCTTAAAAACTGGTAGAGCCCTTCCTTAGGTTTACCATCTACATGAAATAGGTGCCTTGCCGTGTTGACTGCTATCTTCGGTAATGATGTGTAAATGCGCTGGTCTTCCATTAGATCCACGGCCTTTTTAGCTTTCTCAAACTCTCTCAGCATTCCAGTGGCAAGGACTTCCTCATACCTCCTTAAGCTGCTAGCAGAGGTATCTCCCTTCTCTAAGGCGATTTCTATAGCCTCAGCAGCAGCTATAGCGCTTTCAATTGCAAAGTCCATCCCTCTAACCGTGAGCCCATAGTTAACGCAGAAGCCGGCTGCATCACCGACTACAACCATGCCATCGGTACAAAGCTTAACACCTCTCAGGAACTGCGTTTCTGGGATTATATGCGCAGAATATTCTAAGAGCTTCCCTCCTTTCAAGTACCTTCTTATTAGTGGATGGGATTTGAATCTCTCCGTCGCGTTCCACATTGTCGTCTCTATATCGCTAACTTTCTCCGATAGTGAACCGATCCTCATGACAACTCCCAGAGATATGGTATCCTTATTCGTGTAGAGGAACCCACCACCCACAACTCCCTCCGTTATATCGCCAATATAGAGTTGAGCAGCACCCTCATTTTCCTCTAAACGGAATCTGTCCTCAATTACATCTTTAGATAGCTCGATAACCTCTTTAGCTCCGACAGCGAAGTCTTCTCCTGATAGCTTTGCCCTAAGACCTGCCTTCTCAGCCATAAAGCTTAAGGCACCATCAGCAGCTACTACAATACTGGACTCTATTTTCTCCTCCCCCTCCACAATTACGCCCTTAACTTTCCCATCTTCAATGAGAGGGGACTCTACTTTTACTCCCGAGACAATCTCTGCCCCCGCATCCTCAGCCTTTTCCGCCAGCCACTGGTCAAACTTAGCTCTTAGGATCGTGAAGCTCTTAGCCTTAGGTTTTCCATTAAGGGAGATCTCTATTCCATCATCTCCATATAGGAGACCAAGGACTTCCCTAGTTACTTCCCTCTCTATTGGCGCCTCTTCCCAGAAGTTAGGGAATACCTTCTCTAGGGACCATGCATAAAGCCTCCCCCCAAACATGTTTTTAGAGCCCGGCCTCTTTCCCCTCTCGATTGTAAGAACTGTGTGGCCCTTTTTAGCCAGTAAGTATGAAGCAACCGAACCAGCAGGACCAGCTCCTACAACTATGATGTCGAAATCGACCATTCTTAGGCACCTTTGGCCTCCTTGAGCTTCTTAATTAGGGCAGGGAGGAACTGGTACAGATCCATTACAACCCCATAATCCGCATGCTCGAATATAGGGGCACTTGAATCGTTGTTAACAGCTATTACTATCTTTGAATCCATAATACCGGCTGAGAACTGCTGTTGCCCTGAAGCTCCGACGACCATTAGCACCTTAGGAGCAACCCTGACGCCGCTGATACCTATCCATACCTCCTCCTCCATCCACTTGAGATCGGCAGCTAGGGGTCTAGTGGCTCCCACTACCCCACC
>JAGGTZ010000022.1 GCA_021158805.1 Thermoproteota archaeon
AGTTGAGTACCATTACCTTGCCCACATTGTTGAGAATGATAAGGGAGGCAAGCTAGCTTTTTCTAAGAATAACCACGTGATTTTCTGCAAAAAATTTGGATCTAAAGCTCCTCTTGTAGTATCTAATATCAGAGAATCCTGCTTCCCTAGCTAGCTTTAGTAACTCATTTTTTGTAAATAAATGATAGTACCTCATGTAAGTCCTACCACGTGTCCTCCATGGCACGTAAACATCTCCAAACTCCCGTCCCTTTAGCAAGCTAAATAGCATTTTAGGAAGTTTAGAGAAGAATCTTGGTTGAAAAAGGGCCCATACAGAGATAATTGCCTTCCCTCCTTCCCTGAGAACCCTTCTAATTTCGATTAACGAACGTAGCCTATCTTCCCTCGATGGTAGATGATGTAAAGTTGCTAGATACAGTACTGTTGCAAAGGACCCATCTCTAAACGGTAGCCTAGCAGCGTCACATTGCACTCTTTCCCCTTTAAATTTATTAGCGGCCACCTCAAGCATTCTCCAAGAGATATCGGCGCAGACTACTTCAAATCCCCTTTTCTCAAGGTAAGAAGCATGCCTGGCATTTCCACATCCAAGATCAAGGACAGGTGATTCCTCTACTAGATCTACCTCGGGCCAAGGCCTCCCTCTTGTATGGTCAAAGCCCTTAGCAATAGCGTCGTATATCTCGGCGATATCCTCCATTAATGCTCAGATAGAATAGGATGTGTTTATTAAAGACCATCGATTTTATCATCTCGCTATCTATAAGGGCCAACAATATATATTTAGGCTAAAAGATTACCTAGGCAAGATTCCACGAACCATATTGGATCAATATCGCTTCTTGTAGCTCTCCCGCTGATCACTCTCGTGGGAGTTCTGGCAGTCCCACCGAATCAGCCATTGCAGCCACAACTTATACCACCGATCCGCCGCTTGGTCCCGTGGAATCATTACTATACTATTGAATTACTATACTATTGAGATTGTTTTTTCTACTTCTAATTGCCTTTTACCTAGCTAAGAACATCCTATCGACAACAGATAGGACAAAGAGTAGGAATTCAGAAAAGTCTTCAAGTTATCGGGAGTAACCCTTAGCTTCAGTTATGAGTGAACTACTAGAGGGGGTCAGAAAGTTAAGGAGAGATATTAGGGAATTTAGGGATGAGCTGAGAGAGTGAAGCCTAATAGAGAGGGCAAAGGTGCTTTAGAGAACTTGGCTTCATTAATGAAAGCTCTATCGCACCCTATCAGAATTAAGATATTGGCCTTATGCGCGGAGAGATGACTAACAGAGAGCTAAGAGTTCTTAGGTATATCAAAGCCACTGTTAATCCTACATTTGAAGGAGTTAATTAGAAATGGGCTCCTTGATTTTAGAGCTGAGCTGGATAAGGACAGACTCGTTATTAGAAAGCTCTATAAGACAGCAGACATTGATCTATGCATAAATCCTGATTTCTTTAGAAAACTGATGGATGAGGAGGGTCAATCATCCTCCCAACATTAATTTTTAACGTGATTCTGATAGTTCGTAATTTAATAGTACGTCTTTCTTAAGACTTAAGAAGGTGAGATCATGCCAATAGCTGAGATAACAATAGTGCCTGTAGGCGTCGGGAGTAGCGTCAGTGACTATGTAGCCGAGGCATTGAGAAAAGTGAGAGCTAGGGGACTGAAGTACCAGCTCACACCAACATCTACTATTATTGAGGGAGAGCTAGATGAACTTTTTCAGGTGTTAAAAGAAATGCATGAGTCCCCCTTTAAAAAAGGGGCTCCTAGGGTGTTAACAGTAATAAAGATAGATGATAGGAGGGACAAATCCATCACCATGGAGTACAAAGTTAGAGTAGTCCAAGAGAAATTAAGGTAGGGAGGGTATACTTCTAGATTCAGTTATTCTCTCCAATATTTTTATACCTCTCCATGAGAGCCATTCAGCTATTGAGGAAAACAGGTTCTCATCCATCCCTATGACCTCAGGAGGTATTACCCCGGGTCCGGGGATGGTACCCTCCGTAATCAGCTTCAATATCCCTGTGGCTACGAACGCAGTAGTCCTAGCCACAGCAGAGAAGCCAGTGCTCTCATCGTACCTATCCACCATCCTGTACTCTATCTCCATGTCATTAAGGCTTGATCTTCCACTAGCTATAACCCTCAGAACCACGATGTCCTTGCTATCTCCCTTGAGTCTCTCCCTGAATAGCTTTGCAGTCATGTCAGCTGGGGGAATTCCAGTACCGTTTAAGTCTACAGGCTTCCTATCTAAGTAACCCAATGTTTTTAGTAGCTCTATCTTCTCAGCATGGCCCGGCCACCTCAGTGTCTTCTCCTCCATCAATTTCACTCCTTTTAGCGTCTTTAACATAGTTCTAAGACCATCGGTAAGGAAGGCCTCTAACTCACCGACTCCGGGTATGATTACCTTCTCTAACTCACTGACCGCCGGTTTTTCTACTATGTTACCGTCTTTTACCACTCTAGCAGGCCTTACATATTCCTCAATTAGGTCCTCAGGGCTCCAGGTAACTAGATAACCGAGGGGAGGGATTGGATTCTCCGGGATACCCCCTACATATATCTTTAACTCCCTTACCTCCTCCAACTGAGCATAGGCTCTTCCAGCCATCATATTACTGAGACCGGGAGCTACACCTGCGTCGGGGACGATAGTTACCCCTGCATCATTAGCCTGTACATGGAAGTGCATGGGATCATCTGGAGAATAGGAGACATCCACCATATCGACTCCTGCCTTTACTGCTGCTATCCACGCTATTTTCCCGAACTTACCCGGTAGAGCACTGACAGCAGCATCTACGTCCTTTATTATCCTGTATATCTCCTCCGCATTTGAAAGATCTGCTACTCTAATGTCTGCTTTATTTACCAGCTTTCTAGCCTCATCGAGTGATTCTCTACTTTTATCCACTAAGAGGAGGTTGGAGCCTGTGACCCTTTCATAAAGATCATAGGCAATTGCCTTGCCCACGGACCCAACACCTAAAACTGCGACTCTTATGGGAGGACACCCCCTTCTTAAAGAACAGGGATTACTTAAAAAGAAGACTTATGAAAGGTATTATTCTCTTTACCTACAAAATTTTTAGAATAAAGAACGTTAAATAGCAACAAGATAAGGTTAAGAAATGGTTATTATGAATTCCTATTAGATGTGAGTTGGTCGTTATTCCTAGTTACCCTCCTCATTAACTCCAAAGTATTTCTTTACCAGTTCGTAATAGTTCTCTACACTTCCATACCTCTTAAGGAAGCTATCTACTATGTCGTAACCAAACAGCTTCTTGAACTCCTCTCTACCCTTCTCTGTCATGTCAAAGGGAGTCCATGGTGGAAATATCTCTAATTTCACCTTTACATCCTCGGCCTCTGGAACTGCTGCCTTCGCACTCTCCTCTATCTGCTGAGCTATCATCGATGAGTAAGGGCACCCAGGAGCTGTCATCACCACTCTTAAGAGCACTTTAGAATCCTCTACTTTAAGCTCTCTTATTAACCCCAGATCTACCACACTTATTGGTATTTCAGGATCTGTAACGAATCTTAAGGCATGTAAGATCTTTGCCTTGATTTCCTCCGGATCCATTTCGATCAATCAGGCTGGTGTAACCTCATATATAATGTCTTCTATGGGTGACAATATAAAAAAGAGATTGACGAATATCACTTGGTCTCCCTCTTAGATGGGAGGGCAGGGAAGAATTCCACGCTCTGACTTCTCGTTCTCGTAGGCTGAGGATATAGTGACATCAGCTCATATACCTCGGGCGGCACCTCCGTTGAAACAGGTAGTCCCAATTCTTTGGCCACTTCGACAGTGATTGGATAGTCGTGAGTCCATCTTCCCTCTGTGAGAATGTTAGCTACCTCTCTCGCCCTTTCAGGATCCATTTTACCTTCTAAAAGCCATGCTACGAGGTTCCTAACCTGACTGATTGATTTCTCAGCTACGTCAGCCAGTATGAGGGTCTGGTCGTCTGCCTTCTCCGCGCCCTTCATCTCGACAGCTCTTATTATTGAGGGAGCTGGGTATTGCCCTAATTGGGGATCAACCGGTCCAAGAACAGCATTCTCATCCATAAGAATCTCGTCCGCTGCCAGTGCTATCAGCGTTCCACCGCTCATAGCATAGTGTGGTACAATTACCGTAGTTTTAGCTGGATGATTCTTAAGTGCCCTAGCTATTTGAGCAGCAGCCAGTACCAATCCGCCTGGAGTATGTATTATCAGATCGATTGGAGTATCTGGGGGAGTGGATCTTATCGCTTGAAGCACGCTTTCTGAGTCATCGATGTCTATGAATCTGTAAAATGGAATACCAAATAGCCCCACGGATTCCTCCCTATGAATGAGTGTTATCACACTACTACCTCTCTTCTTAGAGATCATAGCCATTATTTTCCTTCTAGCAGCTTGAAGGGACCTATGTTGCAATTGAGGGGCCATGAGCAGGTAGAATATGAACACCCACCACAGTAGGGAAATAGGATCAAACCACATAGGAGGGACTACCCCTAATTAGTTTTAAACTGTCAGTATTTGATCGGAATTATCTTAGATTTTATCTGCTTGAAGCTATTTGTTTGAAGAGTAAGATTGATAGGAGAGTGAACTCTCCTATAGCAATTACCGAGCCTTCTGGCCCGAATACTCCTCCTGTTAGGATTTCAGGTCCTTCTAGGTACGACCTAAGTAAGCTAGGTCCTCCGCTGATTCCACTAAGGGTAAGTCCCAAGATATGGCCTATTAGAAAATTCCAAGCAAGATGAAAAGAGTAAACAGCACCTAGACCAAACTCATACCTCATAAGACCAAGCATTATGCCTGCTGTGAAAATTCCTAGGAAGGGCATTATCCCAAAACCTGGATTGTAGGCATGCACCAATGAGAAGAGGAGGGATGAGGAGAGAAGAGAGCCTACTGTCAGCCTGTAGAGGGGATATGCTCTGAAGACATTTTCTTCCCATATAGAAACTGATAAATGATATATAAATGGGGACAAAAGTTCCTCTATCGATGATATGCTGCCTTCTGATATACTAGCAATTGCCAGGAAGGGAAGTACTAGGAGGAACGCTATTAAGGCACCCTTTAAGGCGTATTGCCACCCCCCGAGACCAAGGTCCCTCCTTTCTATGAACATTACTGTGAGAAACACTAGGAGAGAGAATGCTGCCCTCAGATATGTGGAGGGCAACAGGGTGATTAAGAGTATCTGCAATATCATGTAAGCTAGAGCCTTCAAATCATGCCTTAGGTTAGCATTAGCGACCATCCAACCAGCCTTATTTCTTCTTGCTCTTTGATTTCTTCCTTACCTTCAGCTTTTTCATGGTCCTATAATACCAGAGACCAAATGCCACGATAATTACAACACCCAAGGCAATGAGAATAATCGCTCCCAAACTAAGGCTTTCCTCTCCCTTAGGTGTGGTCTGTGTTTTAGTTTCGATCTCTGTTTCTGTATTGCAGGTCACTTGCTTGGATGTCGTATAGTTTCCGGCTGGTCCCGCCCCGATACCAAGGAGCTCGGTGATTTTACCTATTATTTTCTCAGGGGGGACGGCGCCCACGAATATATCAGCGACTGTCCCGTTTTTGTCTATGATTATTGTCGTTGGTACACCTGAGACTCCATACTTCTCAGCTACTGTATTAGCGTCAAGAACTAGTTTCCAATTATCCGGTGGATTTGCTCTCTCGTAAAACTTGATAGCTTTGTCCCTCTTGCTAGCTACCATCATTAGGACGCCTATTACATCTGATCGAGTTAACCCTGCTTCTTTCCAGGCTTTAGAGATTGCGGGTACTTCCTCTCCACAGTGAGGACACCACTCAGCAGTAAATATAAGCACGACAACCTTTCCCTCTAGCCTCATTATGGAGATGGACTCGTTATCGTACGTTGGAACCATAAAGTTAGGCGCCCTTTCTCCCTCTTTAGGTAGGGCTTTAACTCCATAGGGGACTATCAGTAGGGGGAGGAGAAGGGAGATAGCAATTACGAGCTTTCTCATAAGCTAACTACCTCCAGCTTATCCTTATCGAATATCGCTACCTTGGGATCTATTCCGTAGTACCTGCATGTAAATATTGATAAGAGTAGATGATCCATACCCTTTATACCCGTCTCCCCTTCGAAGAGGAAGGTGTAACCATCAGGATAGGCTTCATGAGCTCTTACAATCCCTTTGAGTTTGTTTTCCTTCAAAAAAGCCTCCAGAGGCAATCTTCCGTAGTACTTGGTTCCCCCTCCCCTACTTAAGTTCTCCGAGAAGCCCTCTACGCTTGCAGATGGGTCGTTCCACAAGATCTCGAAGGCAAGTTTATTGCTGGGGATCATGTCCTTCTTAGGCAGCTTCTCTATCTGTTTAAGGCTCTTTAACCCCTCAGCTATGCCACCGTGTATCGCTAAGAGACCGTTCACTTTAGCTGCATAAGGCAGATTAGAGAAGACTTCGTTATACTTTATGAAGAGAAACGGCCAATAAGACCCATACACATGATATAGGACCTCCATAAAGCCATAAGATTGGTTTATGACAGGAGATTCATGGTTTCCCCTGAGCAAGATTATCTTCTTTCTATGCTTTATGTACTTAGCTAGAAGGAAGTTCACGTTCTCTATCTGATTTTCGCCTCTGTCAACGTAATCTCCTAGGAATATGAGAGTATACTCGTCTGGGGAAAATCTACTGAGTACCTCCCTCGAGGAAATGTAGTCCCCGTGGGTATCTCCGATGAATACGACTTTCCCTTTTACCCTAACCAGCTGAGGTTCTAGCTTTAGCTGGCCCTCTAAGTAATTAAGGAAGGACATAGCCTCTTCGTACTCCAGAATCTGGCCTTGCTCAGCTTTCTTTACGATATCAGTTATATCTTCCGGCTTTTCCTCCTCGACTTCCCTACTGAATAGTCTCTTTATCCAACTCATTGCCCCATCTAGCCCGGTTCTCTGGATAAAGGATTTAAGTTGGATGACGATCCTCACTAAGACTTACGGATTTAGTGTAAAGTGTATCCTCCTGTTGTTTTTCCCCTTGTTCTCAAGTTTAAGGAAGACAATCTCTCCTACTTCCTTTGTATTGGCTACATGTGGACCGCCATCGGCCTGTATATCTACTCCTTCTATCTCTACAATCCTGATTTTCTCTATATTAGGAGGAAGGGCTTTAGCCAATTTGACAATCCCAGGGATTTTCATGGCCTCCTCTCTAGGGAGGTAATATATCTTGACTGGTATCTCCTTCGCTAGGATATTGTTTGTTTCCTCAATCGCTTCCAAGACCAGCTGCTTATCTGGTCTCTCTAGGTTTACATCCACCCTACTCCTATCATAGGAGACCTTGTTCCCAGTTACTAGAACCCCATACTTCTTGTTCATAACTGAAATCAAGGTATGAAGGGCCGTGTGCATTCTCATCACCTTATACCTCTTATCCCAGTCTAAAACGCCTTTTACCATGTCTCCAGCCACCAGATCGTTGTCCGGGACAATATGAACGACTTTTCCTCCTTCTTTCTTCACTTCCTTCACTTGATAGGAGTTACTACCCTTAATTAGCCTACCGGTATCACTAGGCAGCCCTCCACCGAGAGGATAAAATGCCGTTCGGTCTAAGACAACCTTTTCTCCGACGACCTCGGTGACTTCAGCCTCAAATTCCCTTAAATAGCTATCATCCATATATAGGAGTTCGGTTGGCATACCCTATTTAACCATTTACTGATTTTAGAGTTTTCTCGATCCCTTAGTTGCATCGCCATATGGGTAAGTTTCCTAATAATATCGATCGGCTAGGATCGAGAAAAGGTATTTAAGACCAGCAGGCATTATCTAGGGATGACAAACAGGTTACTAGCGGTAGTCCTCGTAATGTTGCTTATACCTCTCCTCTCGATAGGAGCCCAGCAGCAGTGGGATTTGGGTGTGGATAAAGTATCAGTTTCTCCACTCAATGGCGAAGTACAGCAAGGAGAGCCCCTCCTGTTATCCATATACATCAGGAACTATGAGGACCGTCTCTTCTCTGGAGTGATAAGAGTAAATTTGTATATAGATGAGGAACTCAAGAAGACAGAATTTTGGGATATTGGTGATATCTCAAAGGGATCTATACCAATACCCGCTGGTGGTTATACCACCGTAACTACGAGAGTGAGGACGGCAAACTTGACCTTGGGCATACATGACCTCAAAGTAGTGGTGTCCCCGAAGGACTATATAGACCCCAATTTGGAGAATAACGTTTATACGCTTAAGTTCTCCGTCATTCCAGTAGTTAGCGCATTTATCGAGGCCGAACAGTCTATGATCCAAGGAGAGGAGTATGAAATAAAGGTACACATACCAAACCCCTCCGGGAACCCGCTAGACGTTAAGGTGAGGCTGTTCGTAAACGGAACGGAGATTGGAAGTGACACTATTTATGTCCCTCCTAAATCGATCTCAATGGCTACCTTCACTTATATCCCTAAGTCCGTTGGTAGTCTTGAGTTCAAGGCCTTAGTTAAGAAGGAAGGGCAGTCCTTTAGTGAGGCATATTTCACGGCCGAAGTAAAGCCCTCCTGTGATCTGAAATTAGAAGATGTATCAGCTCCTGATAGAGTATTTAAGGGAGAGGTATTACAGGGCAAAATAAGGATATCTAATGAGGGATTCAGCCCTACACCAGTGAACATAACAGTGGAGGTTGATGGTGAAATACTTGACTCCGTAGAAGTTCCCTCGCTGAGGCCCGAAGAAACCAAAGTTGTCACGTTCTCGGTCCCAACGGCTGATTTAAGCGTAGGGAATCACACTATCACAATCTCTGCAAACCCTCTAAATGCAGCGGATCTCGATAGATCAGATAATGAATACTCTTTAGTGTTCAAGATAGGCCCCCTACCTGTCTCGCTCACAGCCAAAGCTGGATATAGAACCATAGAGGTTAATCTAACGAATTTAGGAGGGATTATTGCTACATTCGATGTAAAGATCGTTAAGGAAGGTATAGAGGTGGATTCAAGTTCTGTAACCTTAGATCCGATGGGAAGCGACGTTCTGAAGTTCGAGGAGTTAGATGATGGGAATTATACCGTGGAAGTCTTTAACTACGGGATTAAGGTTGCTTCCCTGAGAGTAAGCCTGGGCGGAGGCCCTGAGGTTGAGAGTAGTAATATACAGTACTGGGCCTTGGTCCTAGGCATAATAGTAGCCTTGGTAGCCTACCTAGGTTTCACTAGATGGACTAAGAAGAAGTGGCCCTCCTCCTAACCGTAAAAATTTTCCCTCATCTCTCAGTTATGTTACAGTTTTGCCACAATAATAAGTCCTCCTGCCCGGCTACATAGGGAGGAGTATGAGGGGATGGTTATCCTTTGCCTTGGTACCGATAGCGTTAGCGATATCGCTTGCATTAGATGCTAAGCTCTTCCCATTAGCAGCGGCCCTTTCCTACCTAGCCATCTGGTGGAGGCTGGGAAGGTGAAGGGTTCCCTTGAAAGAGCTCTTCTCATGGTTACTGGCGCTTCCTTAGTATTTTACGCTCTTAACGGTCCCATTGCCTCTGCGATGAGTGGATTATATGAGG
>JAGGTZ010000197.1 GCA_021158805.1 Thermoproteota archaeon
GCTGTTGAGGCCGTAATAGAGGCAGCCATGGAGGCCGAGAGATCCATGGGGCTGGAGGGGATAATCTCTCCCCTAGTGGTCAGCCCTGAAGAAAGAAGGATAATAGAGGGGTTTGAGGGGTTCGAGATTGTCTGTTAACAAGGCATTAAGGCTACTAAAGGAGGCTGAAGAGGATCTGAGGATCGGCTGCTATGACAAAGCTGTCAGTTCTGCTTATTTTTCCGTCAGGATGATGGCTGAGCTTTACTTAAAGGATACCAAAACTAGGAAAGATGATAAGCTAGCAAATGCCCTAGGAAGAAAACTTGGAGACGAGGTCAGGAAGGAATTCCTCTTCCTCTTTGAGATGAGGAAGGAAGCGGATCATAGGGATAAGATCTTCTCGCAGAGTGAGGCTGATAAAATCCTCAGGAGGGCGAAGCGCATCTTCAATGTCCTCCTAGATCTCCTGCAGGAATAGCTTTCATGACCAAATAACGATTCCAGATACAACAGGTCATCTACCCAGCGTATAGAGGTTCAAGATGAGAAGGGGAGAACAGGTGATTTGCAAGGACATGAAGGCTAACAGGCTTTCCTATAGAGTATAGAGTTCGATATATCTCTTGGAAATGATATCCCAAGAGAACCTCTCCTTAACTGTCCTCTCAGCTTCAATGGACATTCTCTTCCTTAGCGATTCATCATCTAGTAAGCACCTCAGCGTATCCCTCAGCTCATTCAGAGATCCTCTTCCAATGAGAAAACCATTCCTCCCATGATCAACCACTTCGGGTATACCTCCAACACGAGTAGCTATTACAGGGGTTCCACAGGCCATGGCCTCTAGCAAAGTGGTGGGGAGCCCCTCAAATAGAGATGGCAAGACATAGACATCGGCCATCGAATAAAAGTAAGGGAGCAATCTCCTAGGTAGCTCTCCAGTTATAGTTACTATGTCCTCAATACCGAGGGAGCTAGCTAGCTTCCTCAGTCTTCTCTCATATGAGGGATCTATCCTCCCAGCTATTACTACCTGTGCCATTTTATCTATCTTGGAGGCTGCCTTAAGAAGGAGACCTATCCCTTTCCTAGGAATGACCCTCCCCAGATAAAGGATAGTTGGTTTAGAGCTCATTTTCTCGAGTAGTCTACTCTGATTCCCACTAGATGGGCAACTCCTTCTGGGATAGAAGAAATTAGTATCAACCCCATTATACAGGACATCTAGCTTATCAGCCCAGAGAGGGTTATACATTTCTAATATGTTCCTTAGGTGCTTACTGACAGTAGCAACAAGCTTACTTCTTTCAATAAGCTTCAGAAGGGATAGAGTTTCCCTAGGGGTTACAGCTACAAGCTTGAATAAACTGTATACTGATCCCTCATGAGTTACGGAGTAGTAATCCTCATATATAGGCCATCCATGGATTGTCGAGACGATAGGTCTTACTAACGTGCCTGCAGCTAGTTGTAGAATGACAGGAGCCAAGTGTATGTGGACAAGATCGAATTTACCCTGTAGGGAGGAGATGTACTTATGGGCTAAAGCGCTGAAGACCCACGGATCCTTTAACAATAGCTTGGGCAAAGAACTCCTAACAACAAAGGATTCAACTGGATCTAGACTGTATGCTCTCCTTCCCTCCGGGTGTAATATACCAACTTCCACCCCAGCTTTGGCTAGATACTTACTGAGCTCTCTCACATAGATCGCTGGACCTCCTTTATACCCCAGTGGAAACTGAATGACCTGAAGTACTTTGAGATCCAATTCACTTCCCTTGGCCCTCTAGAGCAGATTAATTTCATACAGGAATTACAAAACTTAAGTGTAATTCCCATATGTTGCTTGCTCGGTGGTCTCTCTGAAAGTTATTGTGACAGGCGGGGCTGGATTCATAGGGAGTCACCTGGTAGATCGCTTGATAAGCACGGCAGAGGTTACTGTCATTGATAATCTATCCTCAGGGAGTATTCTCAATCTAGAGAGGCATATAGGTAGTTCGAAATTCTCTCTCATAACTGCAGACTTGTCCATTAGAGGTGATTGGGAGAAGCTTTTTAGTGAAGCAGAAATGGTTTTCCACTTAGCAGCCAGTACAGATGTTAGGATGAGCTATTCTAATCCAAGAGTGTTCTTTAGAAATAATGTCGTAGCTACTTTCAACGTTCTGGAGGCCTGTAGGATACATAACGTACAGTCCATCATATTCACAAGCTCCAGCACTGTATACGGGGATGCTGATGTTATACCAACGCCTGAGGACTACCAGCCTCTCAGGCCCATAAGCATATACGGGATGTCTAAGTTACTCGGAGAGAAACTTATAGAATCCTACTCGCGTATTTATGGAATTAGGGCGTTAATTCTGAGACTTGCTAATGTCATAGGACCTAGAAGTACTCATGGCGTGGTATTAGATTTCATAAATAAACTAATGCGTGACAGAAGCGAACTGGAGATCCTAGGCGATGGTTCTCAGAGGAAAAGCTATCTACATGTAGAGGATACCATCGATGCGATTATACATCTAGCCAATATGTTGAAAACCGAAAGCAAGGGAATTGAAGTATACAACTTGGGAAACGAGGACTGGATCAGTGTAAAGGAAATAGCTGATATTCTTGTGGAGGAGATGGGTCTAAAAGATGTGAAATACAGGTATAAACTAGCAACTAGGGATGGTAGGGGATGGTTCGGTGATGTAAAGCTGATGCTTCTTGACATATCGAAGCTAAAAGATACTGGATGGAAACCGAGGTATGGATCGAGAGATGCTGTAAGAAAGACAATAAAGGAGATCTTAAACAACCTTCAAAACCCCTAGAGCCACTTTTGATGGTCTTATATGACTAAAAAGCTCAACCAAACTAATTTAAAAGAACATTTTGGCTGTGATACAGATGGTACCCTCTAACTTCATAATATGTGGTGCACAGAGGGCCGGCACAACATCTCTCTTTCACTATCTTAAAGCACATCCCCAAGTCTACATGGCACCAACAAAAGAGGTACATTTCTTCGATTTGAATTACGAAAAAGGCATTGACTGGTACGAAAAACACTTCAGAAGCTCTAACCCAGAGAAGCATAAGGCTATTGGCGAAGTATCACCCTTCTACATGTACCTCCATGAGGTGCCCGAGAGAATTTACAGGCACCTTCCTGAGGTCAAGCTAATATTCATTCTGAGGAATCCCGTAGACAGAGCTTATTCTCACTATTGGCATGAGGTAAGGATGGGATATGAGTGGCTGACCTTCGAGGAAGCTCTCGAAAAGGAGGAAGAGAGGCTATCAACTGGAGATCTGCACAACATAAGGCACTTCTCTTACAAAGATAGAGGGAAGTATGCTCGACAGCTACGAAACTTCATGAAATTCTTCTCTAGAGACCAGCTCCTCATATTGATGTATGATGATCTCAAGGGAAGGCCTCATCAGGTCATATCAAGGATGTTCGAATTCTTAGGTGTGGACCCAGCATTAGCGGGTGAGTTGAAATTTAAGAAATTCAATGTAGGAGGGGCCCCTAGGATATGGAGTCTGCAGAGGATCAGACCAAAGTTGCCAGGGAAATACCTGAAATTTGCGTTGGACCTAATTAACTTGAGGAGAGGGTATCCGACCATGGATCAGAGAACTAGGCGCTATCTAATAGAGTATTTCAGGCCATTTAATAGGGAACTTGGGGGGATCGTTGAGCGGAATTTATCCTCTTGGGAGCTATAAATAACTCACAATTCCCTATAGCAGTACTATCTCTAAAAGTTGGTTGCTAAGACCTTATACCCATAGGCATCCATCGATGGCCTTTATTTATTCCAAGATAGCACATGACTAGGTGAGAAATAGGAAATACAATAGTGTGACAATCCTTGTCTTTGATGGCTTGTCACCTGACTTTATACAGGAGCACTTAGATTATCTTCCAAACTTCAGGAAGCTGATGATAGAGGGAAGCTTCGGTAAGATAACCTCTACAATACCTCCGATAACTATCTCTTGTGTTGCATCATTCCTCACAGGAGCTTCATCTAAAGTAACTAGGGTATTCGATTTTAGGGAGTATGACCCTAGGAACTTGAGGAAAGAGGAAATAATATTCGCAACAAGGTTGTCCATCCCAAATATCGTCGACCTGTCCAACTATATCGGATTCAGTGTAGGAGTATTTAATGTGCCCTTCCTTAGTCCCCTTCCTAAACCTAGCAAAGGATTTGTCGTGGCAGGATTCCCTCTCTCAGAAAAGTCCGACTATGCCTGGCCAGCGGACCTTCTAGAGGAATTAAGGGCCAGAAAATATTCTCCTGAAATTCCTCAAATACTTCCGAATTCAACAGATACCATAGATAAGCTCATTCAAGAAATGAAATCAAGATGGGAGATCTTCAAGGAGCTTAGGGAGAGGTATAGACCACTTATCTCAATTGCATGGCTATCTGAGACCGATCACATATCCCACTACTTCTGGCATAGGAAGGATGTCATCTTGAGGGCCTACCAGTGCGCGGATAGAATATTAGGAGATGCTCTTAAGCAGACTAAGAAGGGCTCACTTCTAATAGTCGCCAGCGATCACGGCTTTATGGAGCACAAAAGTACCTTCCTGATAAATTCATATCTCAAGGGCAAGGGTCTCTTAAAGCTAAGGAAGGGACCACTGACTGTATTTAAGCTACTACTAACTAAGACTGGAATGGGCTTGCGGCAAAAATCCACCCTGCTGGGAGCAATTACCTTTAGGGAGAGCAAATTTACAAGGCTTATTGAGAAATTCTTAATTTCTCGTGAGGATATAGACATAGAGAAGTCTCTAGCGGTATCTTTAGGGCCAGATACGGAATTCTGCTTCGTACATGTATTGAGAGATGAGGGGCTTGATAATCTCGTGGAGTGCTTGAAGGAACTTTCAATTGTCGAAGATATGAGTATCGTTAAGGAATGGGGGCAAATGAAGACAACAACCATTGTCTTAAGACTTAAGAAAGGTTATATTTGCAGTTCTTTGGCTCCATGGAGTGAGAAATACCTGATAAAGGCTTCTAATGGGGCTATTACAGGTCAGCATTTCCTCGAAGGGATAGCAGGGTTATATGGTGAGGGGGTGAGATCTGGCATGGAAATACACGCGAGGATCGAAGATATACTCCCTACCGCTTTGCATGCCTTAAGATTGCCAATTCCTGATAGCTCTGATGGATGTCCTCTGGTAGAATTCTTTGAAGAAGGTCGGATTAAGGAAGAGATAAAGACGATAAGTAAGGACCGGATAATCGCTTACTCGAAGATTCGTAAGCTAAGGAGGGCGGTTAAGGACAGGGATAAAGGGTAATGTACCTGACATGTCTATGTTAGGATTCTTTTCTTGATTAACATCATTTTCGTTATGAACGGTAATCTACTAAGCTTAGGAATGGTTCTCTTAACTTTCTTAACATTGAAGAACGGTACTTCTCTAACTATCAGATGCAGGTGCCCACAAGGATGTCCCAGCATATGTCCCTCGCCTAGAAACTCCCCATGATCCGATATAATGAGGGAAACCCGCCACAAAGCTCTTAGGTGATACATATGGGGCATGAGGCTGTATGTAGTGTGCTATGATCCTTTTCTTTGATAGCAGAGGATCTCTTGAAACAGATCTCAATACACGATTAACGCTATGGGGGAGAACTGTGCCCAGCTGATGATCCCAGTCTGTTGCCCAGACATCTAATATCCTTGCAAAATGATCAGAGGCCTTACATCCATGTAACTCAACGGAATAAGAGTTTATATGGGGATTCGCGGATATGTAGAGTACATCATTATTATAGTACTCCCTGAATGTGTTCCTAAACCATTCTGGTGTGCATGATCCAGCGGACCACACCTTTTTAAGCTCACCCTCAAAGAAATAACCATAATACTCCTTGAAATAATCATATCTCGTGGCATCTAAGACTATAATCAGATCCCAGCTCTCTTCACTTAGGACATTCGTTGACATGGGCTTCCCCGTGAAGCTACACAATTACCGACTTACAGTCTCAATATAATTACGATTACTATTGCTTATGCAACAGGCAACACCTACCTCTGAGTACACTTAAAATGTAAGAAGTTCCATTTCTAGTGAACCGTTCCTAGGGGTGAGCAATATGGGGGATATGACGATCAAGATTCCAAGAACACTCTATGAAAAGGCAATCAGGTGGATTGAGGAAAATGGTGGATTCTCGAATGTCGACGAACTTGTGCAGTTTCTCTTAAGGGAGTTCATATCAGAGGAGGGTGAGGAAGTATACTCTCCAGAAGAGGAGGAAGAAATAAAGGAAAGGTTGAGAAGGCTTGGGTACATCTGAGTTTCCCCAAATGTTTTAATCTCCTCAGGTGAGCAGTAGGTAGAGAATGTTCAACTCCGAGCTTTATGAACTCATAGTAAGATCTGTTGAGAAAGAGCTTAGAGTGACTGTAGAGAAGCCAGTGAACCCCTTCAGCTTAGCTTCAGGGTTAGACGGAGGACGCTCCATACATTCTAGATAGCATACCATTTGGTAAGGTGAGAAATCCTTGAGCATTAGCATCTCTGTTGATTTAGAACTCATGTGGGGCTTCATAGGAATGGGAGGTGGCAGATTCTTCTTGGAAGATCCGAGCATGGGTAGAGACAATGTACTATGGCTTCTTGATGAGCTAGATCGGTATGAGGTTCCCATTACATTCTTTACGGTCGGCCATCTCTTTCTTCATCCGGACGAGGCTCTTAACATAATACATCCTGATCTACCTCAGTTTAGGAGGAAAATCCTAAGTTGGGACTTCTATTCTCAAATTCTAGGGAAAAAGCTCTATCACGCCCCTGATATCATCGAGGAAATCAAAAGCAGGAAGATGCATGAGGTGGGTCTTCATGGCTTCTTTCACATTCCTTTCAATGAACTAACGGAAGAGGAGGCGAGGGCCGAGATGGAACTCTCAATGATGGCCTCAAAGATGAGGAATATCTCACCAGAGGGCATGGCATTTCCTAAGAATCGGGAGGGAAAACTAAAGATCCTCAGAGAGTATGGAATTAGTTTCGTCAGAGGAGGTAGCTATTCAGGTAGAAGTAGGCTTTCTCTCGCAAGAAGACTCATCAGAAGTAGTGTTAGCGTGGAAGAGGGTCTTACAGTTATTCATTCCTCATACTTCCTCGACACTAGGGGCAGCTTCTTTACAATCCCTCTATTGAAGATGAAGATCATGAGAAAAAGGCATGTTCACTTCTGGTTCCATCCATGGAATCTTTACTCGGGTAGGGGAGGGTTACTCGATTTCCTAGCCTATATCAGGAGATTAAGAAATGAGAAAGGGTTAGAGATCCTAACATTAGGGGAGTTTTCATCAAAACTTATCAGCTAGAGGGAAGCTACTCCTATATGATCAGTAGTAAGTGAGACACCCTATTATTCTAGATCCCGTACCGCACGATATGAGGACTAGAAAAAGACAATTGACCCCTCCATCCGTGACTCTGAATAAAGTTTTATAAGATTAAACCCACCGTGCGTCAAAGAAATGGAATTTAGAAGGGCAAGCCTAAGGATCACTTACGATAACAGAGGCTACATAATTCTGTTTACTGTAGCATTCCTAATCAGGATACTCCCCGAACTCCTATCTTGGCCCTGGTTGATAGGTTGGGACACCCCAGAGTATGTCGCAAATCTGAAGGATTTTGTTGTGCGGCCAACGATACTCGACAAATCGGTGTGGTATGGAGGGAGCAGACTCCTGCCTCCCCTACTCAACATCTTCCTATATCCCCTCACCTTCCTGATAGATCCCTGGTACATATACAAGATAATTCCGCCCGTGATCTATGGCATCGAGGCAATGGCCTTTTATTATCTTACAGGATCCCTCCAGCTAAGCAGAGAAGCCAGGTATCTGAGTACTTTGACTTTCGTTTTCTACCCTGTCTCCCTCAGGATCTCTTGGGACCTCCACAGGAACTCTTTGGGGCTCATATTCCTAATAGGACTCCTGGCTGAAATCATTAGGGACAGAAATCCCTGGAAGATACTTATTTTATCAGCAGGAGCTTTTCTGTCTAATGAATTCACATTCGTCCTAGCCTTCCTATTACTAGGAGTGTCTCTCCTTGAGGACCTAATTGCAAAACCTCGTAGTAAGGGGATGATCCCAAAGTTATTAGCTCTCCTTCTAGGTCTCCTAGTGTTGTTGGTTCTACTTACAACTTATAGATTATCTGACGTAATATACCTGTCTAGCAGGATAGACTTGCTTAGGACGATCCAGGCCAAGTTAGTTCCTACAGTCCTGTTCTTCCTCCCTCTCCTTATTCTACTTCCAATAGGCCTTAAGGAGATGAAAGATAAATATCTCCTCCTGTTTCTCATATTTACTGCTTTCTTTGCCTTTTCGGACATTTTAGTGCCTGGACTAAAGCTCCCAGTTTGGAATAGATGGATGTATCACCTTGTGATGCCCCTCTCCATTTATGCCAGTGTGGGAGTGATGAAGGTGGGGGGTCGCAGCATTTACCTCCTCTTCATCCTACTCCTCGGTGTGACCTTCGCGAGTGCACCTTATCATCCTGAGAAAAGATCCATATCTGCTCTGGAGGAACAAATCAGACTTTCCGGTTTCAGTACTGATCTATCCAGTGTTATAAGCGTGATGAGGGAGATCGGCAAGGGGACTGGGATGACTTATACAATGATGCATACTACTGTGCCTATTGAGCAAGAAAGCGATTATATGAGGGCATCCTTACATTTAGCGGACATGAAGCTTGATACACTAATTGTCGATTTTGGAGGATACGGCTTTGTTCACATAGAAAGGAGGTTTGGTTTGAACATCACCCCAGTACACTTATCTATGGAATGGAAGGTCCCATCTCATATTTTGAGGTATCTGGTGGTAAGGGGGGTAAGCGAATTCTACGTACTAGGTGAGAGGGGAATGAGGATAATTCTGCATAAATCCTCATCCTTCAGCCTGTACGTAACTAAACAGAGGGACTTTGGAAGCCTCACACTATACAGATGCTCAATAATTAGGGGATGATTTCTCGGATGAGAAGATAGAGAAGGTGTTTATAGTTCTCTTCATTAAAAGTTCCTACAAAATTGTGGCTTTAATGTCCTCATTGATACTCCTTTAGCTCCTTCAAGCCCACTAATAATCCCCATAAATAAGCCGCCCTATCTACTATATCGAATATTAGAGCAGATAGGGGGCTTAATCTGACGAAGCGCCTCTTTTTTAGGCTTAAAGAGGGGCTGAAGAAGAACATAAGAGATATTGATACGAATAGGCTAATTAGAACTCCTAGAATGAAAGAGATATAGTTAAAGGGGGAGCCTAACCTGAAAAGTACGTTCCAGCCATGAATCTTCCAGAATTTCCTATCCTTCCTGTACTTATGATATATAATGGAGGCTCCTTTACCATACCATACTTGCTGCCTTACCATGTCCCTAAGCGTCATCCTAGGCAGGGAGATAGACTTAGTCCTTACCTTCCTTATCTTATAACCAGCCTTCAAGACCCTATATGAGAAATCCATGTCCTCTGAAGCAAAGGGATGCTCCCAAAAGCCGCCTATCTCCTCGAATACATCTCTCCTCACGGCTAGTAAGGCAGTGCTAGCTATGTGACTCTCTCCCTCTTTATTAGGCTCTTCTATTGCGGAATAGGCTTCAAGGTGGGCGGCTTGGAGTCTATACTCCTTCTTAGATGGCAACCTGAAACTTAAGCCGCTGGTCCAGACGATTCCCGTATTTCCATCGAAGGCCCTTAGAAGCTTACTAAAGTGGTCAGGTTCAACTATACAATCAGCATCTACAAAGAAAATTACATCTCCCGTACTATTTCTCACTCCTAGGTTCC
>JAGGTZ010000025.1 GCA_021158805.1 Thermoproteota archaeon
CTCTTGAGTCTAAAGAGACCCTAGCTATAGAAGCGAGGGGCCTGACGAAGAAGTTTGGAAATTTTACTGCAGTAGATCATGTAGACCTAGAGATAAAGACCGGAGAGAACTTTGGGCTCCTAGGCCCCAATGGGGCTGGTAAAACCACAACAATAAGGATGATTACAGGGGTCATTAAACCAACCGAAGGCATCGTTCGGGTCTTTGGGATCGATGTAATGAGACATCGAAAGAGAGTACTCCGTCTGATAGGCTACATGCCTCAGAGATTCAGCCTCTATGAAGACTTAACGGTTGAGGAGAACTTGAGGCTCTATGGTAGACTTCAAGGGCTATCAGGTAACTTGCTAAGGGAAAGGATCTCAAATTCGCTAGATAGATTTTACCTTAGGGAATTCAGGAGTAGGTTGGCTGGTAAGCTCAGCGGAGGGACTAAGCAGAGACTTGCTCTGGCAGTAGCTCTAGTGCATGATCCTAAACTCCTAATTCTCGATGAACCAACAGCAGGCGTCGATCCTCCCCTAAGGAGGATGTTTTGGGAACACTTCAGGGAACTTAACAAGGAAGGAAAGACCATCTTAGTTACAACACACTACATGGATGAGGCTGAGAACTGTGATAGGCTCGCCCTAATGAATAGAGGAAAGATAATAGCTATGGGAACACCAAAGGAGATAAAACGGAAAGCAATGGGTGGAGATCTAATCGAACTCTCTGTAGATGGGGAGATAGTACCTGAAAACCTCCCCGGTGTCATATCGGTTCACGAGGTCTCAGATGAGAGGATTGTACTTATAGTGGATGATGCAAGCCTCAGACTTCCCGATATCGTCAAGGCAGTAGAATCCTCTGGAGGGAAGGTTAGAATGGCAGCACCTGTCCATGTGAGCTTAGAAGAGGCTTTCATAAAGTTCATGGGTGAGTAGATGATAGGGGAAGGCATAAGAAAGGGCCTAAGAATTCTCCCCATAGTAGACAAGGAAGTAAGACAACTGCTAAGAGATCCAAAAACTATACTAATGGTACTACTGATGCCAATAACAGTTACGATCCTCTTCGGTTATGGGTACGGTGGAAAAGGTGCAGGGGAGTTTCCAATAACGGTAGTTGATCTAGATGGGAGAGATGGATCATTTAAGTTCATTCAGGAATTGAAGAATTCGAGGATGTTTAGGATCGAAGCGATTTATAAATCAAAAGGGGAAGGATTCGCATCTGTGTACTCTGGGAAAGTATATGCGAGCCTTATAATTCCTAAATCGTTCACAGAAGATCTAATTTTAGGAAGATCGACCAGAGTTGAGCTTTACTATGATGCTAGCAATCCAAGTACAGCCCAGCTAATCATGCAAGCCGTTGGAGTTGTAACTCAGAAGTATCAAGAATGGGCAGCCGAGAAGTTTGGCACATTCGCCATAAGACCTATGTTCTACACGGTCTATGGACCTCACGTAAGCAAGGTGGAGAACTTCACACCCACTCTAATGGCATTAATACTTCAAATGGTACCGACAAGTCTTATTTCTGTGTCTATCTGTAGAGAGAGGGAAAGAGGGACCTTTGAGCAGTTCATAATGACCCCTGTAACAGTGATTGATGTTATATTTGGTAAATTGACAGCTTATTTCATAGCAACCATTTCAGATGCGGTACTTAGCTTATTTACCGCAATGTTACTCTTTGATATAAAGCTAAGGGGCTCTTTCCTCAATATGTTCATTGTATCAACGGTTTTCCTCATAAACTCACTCAGTATGGGGCTGCTAATATCCGTATTCTCGAGGAATCAACTTCAAGCATATCAGGCTAGCGTCTTCATATTCATCCCAGCTATGCTATTCAGCGGTATGCTTATCCCAGTCGATATACTTAGTAGAGAAGCCCAGATCATAGCAGCGTTGATTCCAATGTATTACTTCATGACGGCCTTCAGAAATGTAGCTTTAAAAGGCTGGGACCTTTGGATGGTTACAGATCAGCTAATTAAGATGAATATCTTCACAGCGGTTTTCCTATTTCTCTCTATGAGATTCCTGAGAATGGAGGTTACCTAAAATGAGGATAATAACCGCCTTTTTAATTATCGTGGTAGCTCTTTCCCTGTTACCTCACATCCCAGTACTTGGCTCAAGTTATCTCTTATTGAAAGATGCTTATTGGTCCTCGCCCACGATAGTACTAGATGCTACAAACACATTCATAGTGGAACTAGAGAGCTCCTACCAAGGAACTATTAGCGGTATATCTGCAACTTTGACTGTATACGATCTCGCAGGCATGGATCAATCTGGAACAGCTTCCTACACAGGAAGCCTCTTTTACGGTCAAACGGTTAGGATGAGCTTCGATATATTTATACCATCAGGCTCCACTGCCTCTCACTATAAAGCAGAGCTCACTATAGACTACTCGGTAGATGGAAATCCCACCACACAGGTGATAGATCTCTACGTTACAATAATGGGTAATCCAGATGTGAAATGCTCCTTGAGTGGTCAAGTGAGACCTGGTCATACTTCAACTGTTACCCTAACCGTCAAAAACGTTGGAGATGGAGTCGCTCGTAGGGTTATGGTGACTATAACCCCATCTAGCGCAGATGTGTATGTCTCTTCACCTATAGAGGTCGGAATTCTCGATCCTGATGAGAGTAGAAGCTATAGCGTAGATCTGTACGTTGGTGACCTGGCTGATGAGGCAATAAGTCTAACAACTACAGTCACGTGGCTCGACCAGTTTGGGACGGCCGGTCAATATACCCGCCTGAATGCCTTGAAAGTATCCGGTGGCCCCCTACCAGAAATCACAGTCGAGCCTAATCAAACCACCTTAGAACCCGGAAGGGAAAATTCGATCTACTTGGTCGTAAGGAACGATGGTAATGATTATGCCTATAACATATCAG
Source organism: Thermoproteota archaeon (assembly GCA_021158805.1). Lineage (GTDB taxonomy): Archaea > Korarchaeota > Korarchaeia > Korarchaeales > Korarchaeaceae > Korarchaeum. The sequence continues at coordinate 2,906 of JAGGTZ010000025.1, forward strand.
TAACTCTCGTCCCCCCACCAGAGCTCTCTGTTAAAGGTCAATCTACGTTTAAAATAGACCATCTCAAACCAGATCAGGAGAGCTATATACAGACCACTCTGTCAGTTAGCCCTATATTCGGTGGTCCTTTACAGCTACCTGTCATCGTAGAATATGATGATTCTGGGGAGGAACACCACACGAAATCCCTTACAATGGGCTTCTATGTAAAGCTGCTGCCAGGGCCCTATTTGATAGCTTATAGTGACAAGAGAGTTATTTTCCCAGGTTCTCAGGAGTTCATAGGTATTACACTGAGAAATGAAGGTGATGAAGCAGCTAGATCAATTAGAGTCGACTTCATCCCCTCAAAGGATCTTGCTATACTATCAGCTAGTGGTGCTCAGATAGATGAGCTAGAGCCTGGAGAGGCAGTTAAGATGAATGTCCTAGTGTCATGTCCAAATGTAACTTATGGAAGCCTCACTTTGACCCTTAGGCTAACCTACATGGACGAACATGATAAGGCGAGGAACCAAGTTATCCCAATATCTCTTATAACGGAGGAGCCTGCTACCCCGTTGATATCCGCTTCTCCAATAAATCAAGAGTTAAAGGTAGATGAAGTTAATGAGCTCAAAGTGCAGCTAAGAAACGAGGGCGGACCTGCTAGCGATATTATAGTGAAAATTGCCTTCCCATCGCCAGAACTAGGTGCGATAGTTGGTCCTGACTATGCTTACGTAGAATACTTGGATAAGAATGAAAAAACCGAGATATCATACGAAGTATATCTCTCTCCTAAAGCCTATGGGGCTGTTCAACTAATCTTACATGTCAAATATGAGGATGAGGCCGGCAGAACGCACGAAGATGTCCTCTCCTTAGGAGTAAGGGCTGTAGGTGAGCCTGAGATAGAAGTAGCCCATGTCTCAACAATACCATCCTCAATATACCCTGGGGATCTCAACGTAAGGCTAGTAGTTACCCTAACTAATGTGGGTAACTACATGGCAAAGGAGGTAAGGGCCAACATATCAAGCATTCCTGGAGTTATAGAACCATCCTCTCCAGGAACAGATACATTCCTAATACCTGCACTCCCTCCGAATGAGGCAGTTAATGTTGAATTTATCGTGGATATATCCGAAGATGCTAAGCCTGGAAGGTATGAGCTAATTTTATCTACTAAGTACGGGAATTCATCGATCCCAGTTCAAATAGAAGAGAAAGCGAGCTTCAAATTGTTACAACTTGAAATGCCAGGAAGTCCAAAGCCTGGAGATAAGGGTGTAAAGCTATCTTTAGTACTTCAGAACGAGGCTCGAGCTACCGCAGAGGATGTAGTGGTTGAGATAATAACACCATACCTAGTAGGTACAACCACATCTGCTCTAGGGGAAATCCCTGGCAAGAGTAATATGACCGCTATAATGGAGGTAGACATAGACAAAAATGCTCCACAGATAGTACCGGTGGATATCAAGGTAACATGGAAGCAAGGAGAAAGGAGCCTCTATCAGACCATAAGTACGGAACTTACATTAGCAAAGGAAAACAGTTCGTGGTCAGCTTATACACATTGGGCCTTGATAGCTGGGGCTGCAGTGCTTATTCTAGTGATACTTGCGCCTAAGATTAGACGCCTCCTAGGATTGTAGGGAGATCTTCCCATAGTCAACTAGAGCTTTCATTGCCCTTACAGCTCTCTCAGGCTCGGGATATGCTGGAATACCCTCTACTTCAAAGGACTCCCTGAACTCCCTTGCATACTGCGAGGATCCTACATCCATTGCAACTACGGGCTTATTATATCTCCTGGCAATCCTAGCAAGCTTTGATGGCAACTCTGCTGTAGCTCCTGGGACATGGTGAAGCGCCAATACTATCACTCCATCTACTCCATTATCTCTCAGGAGGATCTCCATAGATCTTACGAAGGAATCATCTGTAGCGCTACCGGTTAGGTCGACTGGATTAGCAGTAGCTGCTATCGGAGGGATTATCCTCTCCCTCTTGAGCTCCTCGAAATTCTTCATAGTTTCCTCACTGAAGCTAGCGAGCTTCAAGCCAATAGCCTCAGTTTCGTCAGCTGCCATAACGCCGACACCTCCTCCATCTGTTAGTATAGCTATCCTATCCCCTTTCGCAGGGGGTTGCATCACTAAGGCTTTAGCTACATCGAAAAGCTCCTCCATATCTCTGACCCTTATTATACCTGCTTGTCTAAAGGCAGCATCATAGACAGCATCGCTTCCAGCCATGGCAGCTGTATGGGAGCTAGCGGCTCTAGCACCGGCACTTGTCCTTCCAGCCTTAAAAACAACTATGGGTTTTACCTTAGTCACCTCTTTGGCTAATTGAAGGAACTCCCTCCCTCTATCTATGGATTCAGCGTATATCAAGATAACTTTCGTTTCCTCATCGTCTTTAAGATACGAGAGGACATCTACCTCATCCACATCCAATTTATTGCCATAACTAACGAACTTGGCCAATCCTATGCCCTCTCCATGCATGTAGTCCAAACAGGCGACACCAAACGCTCCAGATTGGGTGCTTAGGGATATATTCCCCGGCTTAGGTCTAGGTGATGAAATATAGCTTTTCCCGAGGAAGTCCTTCTCCACTGGGAGGAACATTGTATCTATGCCTGTGGATGGGACTACTACACCAACGCAGTTAGGCCCTATAACCCTCATATCATACTTCTTCCTAATCTCCTCTAGCATTTCTTGGAGCTTGGTACCCTCTCCTCCTACCTCAGCAAACCCACCGCTGATTATGATGATGTTCTCTATTCCTTTTTTACCGCAATCCTCCATGGCCAGTGGCGTGTACTTTGCAGGAGTCACTAGCACAGCCAAATCTGGAGTATCAGGTATTTCTGTGACGGACTTGAATGTAGGAACTCCTAAGATGCTCTCCTCAGATTTCGGATTAACTGCGTAAAGTTTTCCTTTATACATGCCCCTCTGGGAATTTTCGACCATTATCTTGAGGAGTTCGTAGCCTATCTTCCCAGGGGTTCTAGAGGCACCCACTATAACTACGGATTTTGGATTGAAAAAACCCTCCAAAGAGGACATATTGTGCACCTTGATTTTCAGGCCTACCTAAATAAAGAAATTTCACAACAGTAAGAAACCTTTCCCTCACTGTGATTCAATTAAAAGGGCGAATTCATGACTATATCTTGCTAATACAGGTAGAGGAAGAAATAAAAGAAAAATGGAGGGTTTCAGGCCTTCCAAACGGCCCTAATAGCGAGCTCTATATCTTCTCCAGTTACGGTCTTCCTGTTGGCGTGTTTAGCCAAACTGACTGCGTGCTTGCTTACTTCCATGGCAAACTTCTCCATATAGTGCTCCAGCCTCTCGACAGCAGCATCGCTTACCCTCTCAGCGCCAGCTTCTCGGATTATCCTCCCAATGGGAGCTAGGGGTAAATACCTCGCCTTAGGCATAATATAAAGAACCTCATGTTAAATAAAAAATCTACCCTTCACAATGATTGCAAGTAGTAGTAGGACCACCTATTTATAAGGTGATCATCATCTTCTATTACTGTGAAGTCCACTTAATTTAACAACTCGGATCATGAGGAGTAGAGAAATTATATCAACTATCGGAAATAAATCTCGGGTGTTATCTATTATGAAGAGGAAAGTAAGAATAAGCAAATTGATATCGCTACTGTTGAGGCACAAACCTGAGCTGGGGGCCTTCACCTGGACGAGAAAGGATTTGTCCCAGTAAAAGATCTTGTTCGGGCTGTAAAAACGATAATGGGAGGATATGTGACCGAAAACGAGATTATAGAAATTATCAGTAAGGATACGGAGAGATTTGAACTGAAAGACGACCTAGTTAGAGCAAGGTATGGCCATAGTTTCCCGATTAAAATTGGAGAGCCCTTACAACCCGAGGAAGTTCCTGAGGTGCTATATCACGGGACTACAAGGGAAGCGCTTAGTAGCATATTGAAAGAGGGCCTAAAGCCAATGAGGAGGCGATATGTCCACCTCTCACTCACAGTCGATCGTGCTCTACAAGTAGCTAGGAGGAAAAAGGGCCCTTATGTCGTCCTTAGGATAAGGGCTAGGGAACTAGCAAAACGTGGGTACGATATATATCGACCATCTGAGCTTACCTTTTTGGTGGGTGAGGTTCCCCCAGATTATATCGAGGGTTACGATACTGTATAAGAATTATCTGGAACTAGAGTTACTGATCTAACATGAGAGAGTTGGATCGGGTCGTAATAGTACATGGGGGAGCATGGGATACACCAAACGATCTATTTGAAGAGCGTATAAAGGGGGTTGAAAGGGCCGCTAGGGAAGCTCTCGGTGTTTTAGACTCAGGGGGAAGCGCTCTAGATGCTGTAGAAAGAGCAGTAAAAGTTATGGAGGATGATCCTAACTTCAATGCAGGTATTGGTTCAGCATTAAATGAAGAGGGATTTGTGGAGTTGGATGCTATAATTGTTGACGGTAGCTCCCTGAATTTCGGTTCAGTTGCTGCCGTTAGGAGGATAAAGAATCCAATTTCATTGGCAAGGGCAATAATGGAGAGGACGCATAATAATATGTATGTCGCTGAGGGAGCGGAGAAGATAGCGGTCGAGTTAGGATTCCAGCTAATTGATCCCAGAGAACTCATCACTAAAAGGAGACTAGAAACTTGGAGGAGAAAGAAGAGCGGGAATAATGTGTTTAGTACGGTAGGTGCAGTAGCGCTCGATTCTAATGGGAACATAGCAGCAGCAACCTCTACAGGTGGCATACCATTCAAAAAGCCCGGTAGAGTAGGAGATTCCCCACTAATTGGATGTGGGGCCTTTGCAGATAGAGAAATTGGTGGAGCTAGTGCTACCGGGCAAGGAGAAGCCATAATGAGAGTCCTACTATCAAAACTAGCTGTAGATATTTTATCTATGGGTGCTTCTCCAGCAGATGCTGCTAAGAGGGCTTTATCCATTATGAGAGGAAAAA
>JAGGTZ010000223.1 GCA_021158805.1 Thermoproteota archaeon
GCTCCCTCTTCAACTCATCTAACTCCTTCATAGTATTGAGGAATGCCTTCTCCGTCTCTTCCTCACTAACACCTAGATATTTCGCTATACTCTTCAACTGAGCGTGATATCCAATTAGCCTACGTGCTGCAGGCATACCTGCGGAGAACTCTAGTCTTATAACGCCATCTTGGATCTTCCTAGTCCTCCATATCTTGATGGGACCTATGTCCCCCGTCCTGAGTACATGCGTTCCACCACACGCCTGAACATTGTAGCCCTCTATCTCCACTATTCTCAGCACGGGGTCAGGGACTACTCCTCCTTGGTATAGGATGAAGCCGTACTTCTTCTCAGCATCAGTTCGTAATAACCAGAAGGTATTAACCCTCATATTTCTCATGACGGCTTCATTTGCCAGTAACTCTATTTTCAAGAGCTCCTCTGGCGATATAGCCTTGTAATGTGTAATATCTAGTCTACTCTCCTCATCTCCCTTCTGAGCACCCCACTGCCATACATGTGTTCCAAGAACTCTCCTTGCAGCCTCTAATATCACATGTGTAGCCGTATGATGCCTCATCCTAGATAGTCTCTTCTCCCCGTCTACCCTACCATATACAAGCTCCCCGATCGGGGGTAATGGTCCCTCCAGTTTATGAAGGACCCTTCCCTTGTACTTTTCAGCCCCTAGAACCCTAGCTCTACCTCCCCTCCAGATCATCTCCCCTACATCACTTGGCTGTCCCCCTCCCTCCGGGTAGAAGGAGGTAGCATCAAGTATGACCATGCCATTGACATGGCCAATGACCCTTGCACTGAACTCTAGGTTGTATGGATCCTCGTAGTACAGTAGCCTCGTGGGAGGATACTTATCTAGCTCGTCTAGGAATTCAGGTAGTTTAGGGGCTTCTGGTTTCTTGGATTCATGCCTAGCAGCGATCAGCTCATAGAAATTATCTGGGATATCGACGTGGGATCCCATTTGGCTTGCTACTGTCTGAACTAGCTCGGGCGGCACCCCATGGGAATCATAGAGCTCTATCAGGTCCTCTAGAGTGATTTTGCTCTTTGATCTAAGCTTGCTTTTGACATGTCTCTCTCCCTTCCTGAGCATTTCCTCATACCTAGATTCCTCCAAGTCTACTATCTCAACGATCCTATCTAACGACTCATTTAACTCGGGAAAGCCTTTCTTGGACCAAAATTCCGCCTGTTTAGCTACTAGACTTGAGAGCCTCACCTGAGAACCTAGTAGTTTGAGGAGCTTCAGAGACCGCCTTATCAGCAGCCTGCCGAGGTAACCCTCATTTACATTTGATGGCACTAATCCATCTGCTAGCATGAAGGCTATCGTCTTGGTGTGGTCCAGGAGGGCAAATACCTTCTCTAAGGGAGCTATCTTCTCCTCCAAGTAGGAGTAATCCACTCCAAGGTTATCTGATATAGATCTCCTCAGTGCCTCCACCTTCCTCCCCTTCTCAAGCTCCCTGAGTAGAGATGATACCTCGGAGTACCTCATGAGGAGATCTTCTTCCACTCTCTCCACGCCTAGAGTTTGGAGAAAAGAGTCAACTAGGGGACCGTAAACAGCGTGAAAGCCAGTAGGGTCCCCTCTAAGCAGCCACGCTATTCTCTCTAGCCCATACCCCGTATCGACGATCTTAGTATCCATGGGCTCGTACTTCCCATCTACTTGCTTGTACTCCATGAAGACGAGTGTTGCTATCTCTAGTCCCCTCACTATGGGCTCTAGATCAGGCCCGGCATTGCCACCGCCTTCCCATATTCCCTCCTTGTACATTATTTCTTCCTCCGGTATCCCTAGGATCTCCATAGCATATTCGTGAAATAGCTCGACCGTCCTGTCCTTCCAGTAGATGAACTTGTCCTTCGTGTTGAAGGCATGATGGGCCATCATTTCAAATATCGTAAGGTGCCTGCCCATGGTAGGACCTACCTTGTCTACATCCTTGAGTCTGATGCAGGGTTGTGAGATGGTGAGGGGGTTTGCAGGTGGTGGAACTAGTCCTGCTGTTATGAATGGTTGAAAATCCACTATAGAAGCGCTAGTTAGGAATAAGTCATCTCTCCACCTGGCTATTACGGGGTATCTTCCTATTCTAGTGTGTCCTTTGGATTCCATGAAATTGAGGAAATCCTCCCTCACTTGTTCAAGGTCTTTGTCAGATCTCCCTTTACCTATAAAGCTGTAGGGCTCACAAGGTGCTTCTCCACACGTTTCCCTGTTAGGATCCAAGGTCCAGAAGTACTCCCCACATTTAGGGCATTTTTTCCTGACATAACCTCTCTCAATTAGGAATTGAATCTCGATGGGATCGCCTAAACCCATTTGCCATCCTTAGAAAATTGGATAAAGGGGATAAAAAATTATGCAAACCCCTATCAGCCGAAGAGGGCACCAAGGCCGGCGAGAGCGGCTTCCTCTTCCTCCTTCTCCTCCTCTTCTTTCTTTTCCTCCTTCTTTTCTTCCTTTGCAGCTTCTTCAGCAGGAGCTGCTGGTGCTGGAGCAGGAGCAGCGGCAGCAACAACCGCCTGACTTACTATCTCATCTATATCGAGTCCTGAGAGTGTACTAACGAGCTGTTTTATCCTGGCTGGATCGGGCTCGATGCCCGCAGCCTTGAGTACTTGGGTGAGGTCATCCTCTTCCACTTTCTTCTTGACCTCGTGTAGCATGAGAGCAGCATATATGTACTCCATTCCCATCTTATCACACCTCTTTTCTTACGACTAACTCACTATTTTAATGTTGCTAGCTCTCAAAGGCACCTAACCTCGCCTTAGGTTTACGCCTGGATACCGATATCCTGAGTCCCCTAGTAACTCCAATGACGAACATCGCCACTAATAGCACTGAGAAGGTGAATATGGCTAGGTAGAACATCCTGAGTTCTAGTGGAGTGACTACAACGGTCTCATACCTATATGAGGATGTCGGCACTTTTATCGTGGTGAGCCCGTCAGAGGACTTATAAGATATTTCCTTCACCCTAAGCCACTGTTTTCCGACGGTCTGGGTTTTCAGCGTCAATATCAGTTTAGCGAATCCCTCCGGCTTTAAAGTACTACATTTCATCTGTACCCTTATTCTATCTTCCTCAGGCTCCCAGGCTGGTTGGTCGCACGATACTCCTTCTCCCTTCTTTATGGAGGGCGGACTGACCATGTAGAATCCCGGTGATAGCTCCAGCTCAACAGTGAGGTCCTTCGCATCACCACTACCCCTATTAATCATGTATATTGAGAAGCCAACCAAGGAGTTGACCACGGTTACGTTCTGCGGTATGTCCTCTATCCTAACGCTTAACTCCGGCTTCACTATGGTAATTACAACTGGGGATCTCTGCATCGATAGGAGAGTCTTCTGACCGGCCTTGGGATCTACGAATGTTACCTTCGCCGGTCCAAAGTTAGTTACTCCCTCCCTAACAGCCCTTAACTTGTAAGATAGAGTTGCCATGCTTCCTGGCTCCAGTTTACTCACAGATACCTTAGTTTTACCGCTCACCAACTTGAAGTAGTTCTCCGGATAGCTGTCCTCTATGACCAAGTTCGTAGCAGCAGCAGTTCCATTATTCCCCACTACAACGTTCACCTCGATCGTGCCATTCACGGGGATTGTCGTCGAGGATATGCTCTTCGTGATGTAGACCTTAGATGTACCGAACTCCCTCACAGATATTGTGAAGAGCTTGAAGTTCTGGTTATAATTCCCCCTGATGTCGAAGTAGCCGACTGTTAGGTTCACCCTATAAACGAGGCCCTCGGCATCTTTTGGTATGACTATTCTGAACTCTATGGCCTCTGTCATGGCCTTGGGTGGCATCTCCTTCTGTACCACAATTGGGAAATGACCGCCTGCTATGCTCGATGGCTTCGTTATCTCCACCGGTAGGTTAGGATCGACCTTCGCATTTATGGTGACGTTATATGCGTCATCTGAGCCCGTATTCTGTACTCTAAAGCTGAACGTTATGGGAGCCCCTGGATCAACCTTCAGATCACCAGTAGGTTTGGAGACCGATAAAACGACATTGGGATTACCTGTATGACCCTTATACAGGACTCCAAATGTCGCTATTATGGATCCACGGTAAGTCTCAGTAGCATCGGGGTCATACTCAAAGATCTTCACGGACCTATTCTCATCAAAGCCCACGTACTTGAATATCGTTGGATAGGTGACGATGAAGTTCGCTGTATAGTTCCCGTACTTGCCCTCTCCGGGTCCAGCATTGAAGACAAAGGTAACGTCATGGTGCTCTCCCGGAGCCAGTCCGCCCAGCGATATATTCACCTCATTACCACTTGGCGGAGAGGTCATTGGCACCACTGAAGTTAAGTTGATGGAGCCCTCCCCATCTAACCTATACCAGTTCGAGTATATCTCTACCCAATCGACATCTCTAGGCCCTACATTAGTTATCCTGACGGGGACCTCAAACTGAGCATAAGGCTGGTCAAACTCCTTTTTCTCGGGGAAATCGATCGTCACATTAACCTTAGTTTCGGGGGAGTAGATAGAGCTGAGAATGTCGAAGTATATTATCCCGTTGTTCAGATCAGTTTCATCCCCCTTGA
>JAGGTZ010000029.1 GCA_021158805.1 Thermoproteota archaeon
CCCCTGAATATTGCCGGGAAGCCTAAGCTGTTATTAACCTGATTCGGGAAGTCGCTCCTACCAGTAGCCACTATTCTAGCCCCAGCCTCCTTAGCCTCCCAAGGCCAAATCTCTGGCACGGGATTAGCGCATGCGAATACAATAGCATCATCGTTCATGAGCTTTATCCATTCAGGCTTTACCACGCCCGGCCCTGGTCTGCTCATTGAGACGAGGGCATCAGCCCCCTTGAAGGCCTCTTCATACGTCTTTACATTCTCATCGTTCGTCTTAACCGCTAGGTCATGCTTCCACGGGTTCTTTTCTTTCATCTCTTCTATGTCTTCCCTGTCCCTGTATATGGGTCCTTTGCTGTCTATCATCACGATATGGCCTGGAGGCACACCGGCCTTGAGGAGGACTAAAGCACATCTCACGTTAGCTGCACCAGCACCGAAGAAGACTATCTTCGACTGCTTCATATCCTTTCCAACTAACTTGAATGCATTCTTGAGACCTGCATATACTACAGTAGCAGTTCCCTGCTGATCGTCGTGCCAGACCGGTATCTCCAATCTCTTCCTAGACTCCTCCAGTACATAGTAACATTTGGGCTTCTCTATGTCCTCCAAGTTGATACCACCGAAGTTCGGTTCGATCCACTCCAAGAGCTTGAGCATTTCATCCGGCTCGTGAGCCTTCACTACAAGTGGGAAGGCATCCACTCCACCTAAATACTTGAACAAGAGAGCCTTACCTTCCATAACAGGTAAACCAGCCTCAGGACCTATATTACCTAGACCTAAAACCCTAGTGCCGTCGCTCACGACAGCCACATAGTTCCATCTATTGGTGTGGTAGAACGATTGTTCAGGATCTTCCTTAATTACCTTACAGGAGGCAGCTACGCCTGGAGTATACCAGATAGCGAAGTCGTCAACGCCTCTTACCACACACTTAGGCATTACCTGGACCTTGCCCTCATAAAACGGGTGATAGGCAAGAGCCAGCTTAGAAGGCTTTTCAGCCTTCTTAAGGAGTTCCTCAACAGTAGGCTTATGCTCTGACATAACGGAGCACCAACTATTGAGTGTTAGGTATACTTGAAATAGTTTACCTTTTTTCATAATCGAAAAGGATCTTACCTATCTCCCATTACGTATGTCTATAGACCGCATGAGGGTAAGCAGAGAATTTCTTACTGAAACGAAGGTACCATTGTTGATTTATAACGATGTACAGATCTGCTATTGGAGTTACGAGTTCCTACCCAGCACATCTGACAATATATTAATAGTTATCTCTATTTCTCTATGGCTTATGTATGGATGAAGTTTAAGCATTAAACTGTTTTTCGCAATTGGCGCATCTCTACCCATAGCTTTGAGGACATAGCTTATGTCCTCATTGGTGCCTTGCGATATGTAGAGCCCTCTACTACTTGCTTCTATTATTACACGCCCGGCTCCCTGGCTTACACTGAAATTTACTACATCTATTGCCTCTTCTGGGCTATTGATGATGATTCCCTTTAAGTCCCTAAGGAATTCCAAGAGCTTATCCTTAAATTTTTTAACATTAATCCACCGATCACTCTTGCCAAAGATATCAAAAGCCTTCAGGAAACCCGCCAATGCAGGTATATTAATGCTAACTGGGGTTAAATTCTGGAGTCCAGGACTTCCTTTCATTAATGGAGCTAGTTCTATTTCCTCCTTCACGTAGAGGAAGCCTACGCCCCTAGGTCCGTATATTTTACTCCCACTGAAGGACGCCATGTCAACCCATCTAAGATCTAAGTCAAGCTTCCCAAGAGCATCGCAAGCATCTACATGGAATAAGGAGCCTTTATCATGAACTACATCTGCTATGGCCCGTATATCTTGTATGGAACCTACTTCTTGGTTAACAGCTTGAATGCTCACTAGTACAGTATCCCTACTAATTTGAGATTCGAGGGAATCCAGTTTTATATGTCCTTCCTCATCAACTTCGACTTCTTTCACATCACAGCCAAACTCCCTTAGTTTATATGCGGTATCTAGTACGCTTCTATGCTCTATTGAACTGACTATCACTCTTCCTCTTCTCTTAAGACCCAATATGGCGAGGTTATTTGCCTCCGTGCCACTGCCAACTATAGTGAAGTCTCCTTCTGATGCCCTTAGCCCAGCTCTCATTCTGTCTAAAACTGATTGAACTAGCTCGTAAGCTTCAAGCCCCAATCTATGTGGAACTGTAGGGCTCCCATATCCTCTAAGGTTAAAATATGGCCTCATAAAGTTGATTACTTCGTCAGGAGGGCGTGGTGATAGCTCATTATCCAGATAAACCTCCATTTCCATCTACACAACCTCCTCCTAGAAGATAATAAGGGTAGCGATTTAGCTCACCCTCTCTAGTGGTTAATGCACAGTTATTTACGTGGGTTACTGTGTCTTCAGTACTAGTAATGCTATAGAAACCATGAAAACCGTTCTGAAACGGAACGAAACGTTAGTAATCGATTTGTATAAATACCCTCACCGTCCGAAGGGTAGAGGTGATGGTGACTGTGAGAGCCTCCGTTGCAATGGCCATAAACGCGTTGGCATATTACATAGGCATTATGACCACCGTATCGGGATATTGGGGCGGCTCCGTGATACTCACAGTCACCACTAATGTAGCCTTGCTTTACATGGTCAAGAGATATGCCATGAAGTTTACAGGGGTTTTCTGAGGGCGTTGGGTTAGGATAACTTCTAGTCACCTAACTTTTTACTGTACCACTTCAGTATTCCCGAAGAGGGTTATGACTAAGAGAATTGAGCGCTTTGAATCTATAAAGGAAGAGGTCGAGAAAGCTGTCAAACCCTTTGTTAAAGTAAAACTGTAC
>JAGGTZ010000186.1 GCA_021158805.1 Thermoproteota archaeon
CCTCTGAAAGCGTTACATGAGTTAGATACGCCTCGAACTCGCCCCTACCTATCCTGCTGAAGAGTTCGTCAATTCCACGCGTGGGCTCCTCCCCCAAGTACTCGACCAGCACGCTAGTGTCGAGCACTCCACGATCAACCTTCAAGCCTCAGTTCCTCCCGCTTCGCCTCGCGAACTATCTTTTGGATCGTCTCGCTCTTCAACTTCACCCTCTCCGGTATCAGGGGCCTCATCACGATCTCGGAGTCCCTCACCTCCAGAACGAGGGGGGTTCCCTCGGCTAGATGGAGAGAGTCCCTCACCTCCTTGGGGATGACTACGGTCCCCTTCTTACCCATCCTGATTATCTTACCAATCATGATTATCTGACTGATAGCGAATTCTGACAATAAAAGCATTCTGCTGGACTGCGCGATGGGTACAATGGAAACTCGGGCACTAGAGAATAACATCAGGGGTCTCAGAAAACGTTGAAATTGAATTTTAGGCGTTAAAAGGGTGTTCTCAGGAACTTAAGTGACAGCATCCATCATATGTAGCTACGACCAAGCTCACCTTCCCTCATCACCACATGCCTGTCCGCATACCTCAACACATCCTCCTGATGGCTTATCGCAACTATCTGCGCGAAGTGCTTCTTCAGATTCGTGGTCACCAGCTCCATTATCCTCTTCCTCCTCTGCGAGTCGCTCGGAGGCTATGAAGTCGTAGTATGGCCTGAACCCCCTCAGAGCCCTCTCTATGGTGGAGATGTACCCTCTTCCTGTGCTCCCTCCTCACCATCGGGGGAAGATACCGTTCCTGACGAGGAGAGTCCCGCTGGTAACCTCACCACCCTCCCGTTCCCGTCCCTGAATGGATGTATGGCTACAAACCAGAGGTGGGCCTTGAGGGAATACGTGATCTCAACACTTTGGCTGTGTGAAGATGTACTCGAAGGCGTGAAATAGTCGTGGTGGGACCCGAAATCATGTTTACCGCGATAACTATAATTGCCAAGAGAAGTACGAGTAGGAGAAGACCCTTATACGCGGGCAAATATCCCCTGTCTAGGGAGAGATGTTGCTCTTTTAATGTTTGTTTGTATTTATTTCATTTTCCAGCATTTCCGTGAAAAATCGAGGTTATTTGATGTCAAAATTTCCTCTAAGCATAACCCACCTACCACCTACTACTGATTACTGATGTCATACTTCAGATAATCTTATAATCAGTCAGATGATAGTGGCATGATGTCTGAGATCGTGATTAGGCTGGGGAAGAGGAGGGCCATCTACCTGCCCTCGAAGGTCGCTCGGGAACTTGGCCTATCGGAAGGCGACCCCCTAATCCTCAAGGTTGAGAGAGGAAGAATCGTCCTGACCCCCCTACCCAAGCTACTGGTGAAGAGGAGGAAATGGGCTAAAACCACCTTGGAGGAGTTCGAGAGGGAGTCAGAGCTTCTTACAGAGGAGATGGAACGTGAGTAGGGCCTGCAGGCTGGTCATTGATACCACTTACCTGCTGCCCTTCTTCGGTATTGAAGTTGAGGGCCTGTCGGAGAATGATATCATCACCCTCTCACGAAGATGCGAACTCATCTACCCGCTAATGCTATTGCCCGAGCTCTGGGCGAAGGTGCTCAGGGAGGCTGAAAGGGCCGGGCTTGATCGACCTCCTGAGGAAGCGATCTCGGCGATGAATGCCCTGCTTGCTGGGTCGGGAATTGAACTCGCTCCCCCCACTCCAGAACAGATGGAGATAGCTGCTCTCCTCAGGCTGGCCGGGCACAAGGATATCTTTGATTGTTTAGGATTCGGATGTGCTGAGTCCCTATCCACAGATTTCCTATCCGAGGATGAGGAATTGAGGGAGTTAGTATCTAGGCTCAGAAAGGATTACCACTTTAACTCCCGCGTGCTCCCCCTAGACTATATGATTTGATGAATTGACCGTTATCCCTCGCGTTGAGACAGGATCGGATGCTGTGAGACACGAGCACCTCCCATAGCCTTCCTCACGGATTCTGGGATCAGGTTTTCGTATATGAAGCCAAATTTAACGGCAAGTCTCTCGACATGTTTGTCATTGGATACTATTATGGGAATCCTTTCCTCTATCGCTGCAGCCATAAGTAAACCGTCACCCAGTGGAACATTCTCCTCTTTAGCGATCCTCACCCCAAGATCCACCGGTACGTTTACGATGTTTAAGCCTTCGACGATCACTTCCAACTTTTCCAAGATCTTTTTCCTTGGTCTGACCCTGTAGTACCAATATAGGGTGTTATAACTCTCCAGTATTGTTGTACCGGTCACGTTCAGCTCTAACTCGCCCCTGATACCCTTCAAAAATAATGGGCTTGGCATAGGGCGTTGCGATATGGCTTTCCAGTAGGGCATAGGATAGTATATCGGCATCTACTATCCTCACTCCTTGGCACCACCGTACCTGTGCTTTCCTATCTCAGCATCCCAGTTATCCCTACCTTCTTCTGCTTTGAGCTTTATCTCCTCAAACCTCTTGGCTAGCTCATTCTCCCTCTTCTTCCTCAACAGGAGCACATCCCCTTTCCTCTCGATTATAAGGAAGTCTCCCGTTCTCATGCCTCTCCTGAATTTCTTCGGAATGACGACCTCCATCTATCATCTATCTTTACTCTTTCTCCCATCCTATCTTATTCTATCGCTTTAAAATGTTGAGGATCGTTCTACTGGCGTATAAAGCGCACCACTAGGATGAATCCTCCGAGCAGGACTTCTCTCAGAGTGGTTAACTTTGCTCCGTTCCTTAGAGTTATTTCTAGACACCGCTCCAGCCGATATTTCTAAGGTATCAACAATTTTTCTGATAAAACAGAATTAGGCCTTGACCCTTTTCGATTTCAGTTATTTGAACCTACGCTCGATCTCCATCAGGCCCATCCCCAATGTCCTCATGTGAGAGGAAAGTTCAGATCTCAACTCGTCCAATACCTGACGGTTGTTCTCATCCCCCGATAGATCTATCCTCTCCCCTGGATCATTAACTAGGTCGAACAGCTCCTCCCAGAGAATGCTTGATCCGCGATATTGGGCTATGTATTTCTTCGAACCCTTCTTCACGGCGAACGTGGCTCTTATCTCCTCCGCTTCACTGAAGATCAATACGGGACGACCTTTCTCATTGTGGACGGCTTCAGCGTAGACAATATCACTGCCTGGATCCCTGATCATGTCTTTACCTCTATAATCCGTTTCTTTCCTCTCCCCCAGTAATGAGAGGATCGTTGAAGGGATGTCGATATGGGATCTGTAACCTCTAAGCTTCCTCCAGTCCCTCACCCCCTCCAACGGGGCTATGATTAGGGGGCCCTCAGGATTTCCTCGTAAAAGTAGGCTCCATGTGAGTAAAATCCGTGCTCCAGAAACCCCTGACCATGATCCGAGGTGAAAATTAGTACAGTTTCCTTACTGAGGCCTTCTCCCTTTATTATGTCGACGAGCTTCCCTATATTGGCGTCTATCCTGCTGATCCTCCTATCGTATATCTCCAGAATGGTCGATATAACTCTTCTCAGCTTATCGTCCACAGTTATCTTTTCCCGTTTTCTATATCCCTGCTGTGAGCGATTTACTAGGTACTGTTCCATGAAAAAGTAGGAGAACCTTCCTACATCCTTTAGGTCCTCCCTGACTAAGTACGGGTTATGTACATCCATATAGTGGATCCAAAGGAAGAAGGGGTTGTCTTTATTCCTCTTTATCCATTCGACCGCCTTGGATGTAGGCACCTCAGCTGGAGGATAAGGTGATACCATATTCGTCAAGGAATAAGTGAGATCCCTCAATACCGGTACGGCAGCAATACCGTCAGATATTCTTGAATGCTCGCTGAAAAACCTGAGCAGAAAAACTTCCCATTCCAAAGAACATCTTTCTTAGGAAATTCCTCACCGGACTGCTCATTTTCCCTTTCAACACAGGATTCCAGTAGTGATCGAAACCCCTCCCATATTCTAAAACCGGTGGAAGGAAGAGATCTGCACTGAAACCAGCGGTTTTATATCCTCTCTCCCGGAGGAGGGAGTTATTGTTATGGGCCTCTCCCTTATCGTGTAGAAGGGGTCTCCTTCCAGAGGATAAGAAGATGTGAAAAGAGATGGGAGGCTCGCCCGGGTGAAGGGTGAGTTTGTATGAGCCTCCTCAACTACTAGCCCACCCCCTATACTCTTGGTTAGGTATGGCATTGTCCTTCTACTGTAGCCATAGAACTCTAGATGATCCCTTCTCAGGCAGTCTACGGTGACCAGCAGGATGTTCTCAATGTTTTCAGGGAGATAGTGTTCATACATCTCATACACCTACGGAGGACTCGTTTCTTGATGAGAGCATAACTCTTCCCTGTTACTATCTCTACTCCTTCGTTAGACCTCCTAGTGATAAGTAGATCCTTCGGTAGCTTCGCTAGGGGCATATAGTTTGCATCATAAGCTATTAGTCCTCTACCCATAGTTCTGGGGATGACCTTACCTCGATTTACATGCGTGCGCTCTGGAATGTACCTCCTTAGCTCTCCAAATACCTCGATACCGGCCATCAGAACCTTATATAACATACTTATAACACTCGCGCATGGAGTATCTCCTCTCAAAGGCCTCTCGATCAAGCTAATGCGAATTTAAGCAGTCTACCGTAGTCACATGAATCATCGAGCGAGTTCAATTAACTATATAGATGGTCACGCGATAAGATCTTCCATACTCTCGTCAGTGAATACCTTGCTCTCTGTCTTCCTCCAATTAAGGCAACGACGCTGAAGCTCACTCCAGTAGTATCAGTCCGTACTTAATGAGCCTCTCGTAGTGGCTCCTGTTTCTGGTCAGCAAAGGTATACTAAATGAGATGGCTGTCGCTCCTATAATTAGATCTCTCTCATCTATCAGCTCACCCTTAGACCTGAGGTCCCTGTAGATCTCTACCGATTTCTTTAACACTTCGTTGGTCGGAAGAAGAACCGTGAATACCCTCTCCATCCTCTCTTTCACAGCTAGGAAGTCCTTTCTTCCCCTTAAGAACTCGTAAAGGGAAATCCAAGATATAAAGAGCTGGGCCCTTGGTAATGAGGTCCTCC
>JAGGTZ010000061.1 GCA_021158805.1 Thermoproteota archaeon
CGTGCTCGCTAACGGTCACCGTACCGGGATATCTCATGTGATGGAAGCTAACACCAATAGGTATTACTGGGAGGGTTATTATTCCAGATCTCCTAGCTGCCTCCTCGGCAAGAGCCTGCGCGATGAACATGTCCGTTCCAAGTGGGTTAGCTGGGCCATGCTGCTCCACAGAGCCCACTGGTAATAGGACCATGTCGGAATTCGAGAAGTACTTCTTGGCCTCCTCATAGGTCATACCATGAAGTAGGTGCCTTGCCATACCTCTTGCTGTCGCTGGACTTTATTAAATGTACATCGTTTCCCTAGCGGGTATATATCAGTTATTTCAACGCCTTCATTTAAGGGCCCCCACCTGCCCAGCATACATCCATGGGATGATCTCAAGGGTAAATTTTTATCATGCAGTATTCAAGGTCCTACGCTACCATTCCCCGACAGCTAATAACGACATATCCTGCTGCTGACTAGATCAGTCGAAATCGTCCATATCGCTACCTAATCTCTTTATCAGGGAGTTAAGCGAATTCCTTATCTCCTTCTCTAGTTTGGGGAAAGTCCTACGAACCATCTCTATCGAGGAGGTTACCTTGGTAATCCTCTCTTTTTGTGGTTCCTCGCAGTTGAACTTGAACTTTTTCCTTATTCTACCCTCGAACGAGCCCTTACCAGCTTGGGCCAGTTCTTTCTCTACGATGCCAATGATATCGGTATGCGGATCTGAACTTTCCCCTCCGATGATTCTGGACAGAGCGTCTGAGAGGAAGGAACCATCTTCACCTAAACTGTTAAGCAGAACTGCCTCTAGTCCTCTCTCAATTTTCCCCTCTTCTCTAGTTAGGAAGAAGCCCTTCTTCTTGAATGGACCCCATCCCTTCACCTCGGCCCACTTAAGGCTTAGGGCATTTAGGTCAATTAGGTTTGCGACAGCCGCCATCACCAAAGTATGAGCGAAGTCCTCCCTACTTACCTTCTCACCTGTGCAGCTGTCCTTGAATCCCATAATCCTCGCTCTCTTGACGAATTCTACGGGTTTAGAGTACACCACTTCACTGTATCGAAACAAAAATGCACCCATTTATCTGGGATACTTAGCTTAAAAAGGCGCCTTAGACAGAGGTCTATTGTTAGAAAATCCCGTTGCATGATCTCGGTACAGGAGATACGTTTAGTGGGGCTAACTATATCATAGATAAACACCTCTCCAGTCTGGATATTAGAAGGGAGGGGGCATTAAAAAAATAATAGCAGCGATGCGAGTATTCTTAGAGTTTACCAGTAAGTCCTATTACCAAATTTCTGAGATATTCTAGGAAGCTATTGTAAAGATTCGGGGCTATTGTGTAGTTTACGTAGATAACTACCAAGAATACCGCTATCACTAATAGAAACATCAGGTAATCTCTCAGACAGAAAGACAGCTCCTCTAGTTGCGTCGGGTTTTTAGTAGCTCCATAACCTCTAGCTTCTATTGATATCTGTAGCTCCATTCCCTTCCTCAGGAGGTTCAGTATGAGGGGTGTAAGTATGGGAACATAGGCCTTGAATGCCCTAACCACTATATTCATCCTATCTATATCAAATGCCCTCAGTTTCTGAGCATCCTTTATGTCTGAGAATGACTTGAAGATTAATGGAGCGAACCTTAAACCAGCCAGTAAGGTGAATGAGAAGCTGTACGGCAGTTTGAGCCCATACATTAGGGCCGACATTTTCGTTATTGAGGTTGTCATAACGAATATTATCGCCGCTAGGACAACTACCAATATCTTCGCGGATATGAACAGCCCGTAAATGAGTCCTTCTAGGGTAAATACGCCTATATCTTTCCCCCAAAGCTCTAAATGACCTATTGCAAATATGGGCGTTACACCTCCCCTATAAAGGAATCCCTGAATTATTATGAAGAATAGGAAGATTCCTAGGAGTATCTTGATCACGAGAGCCACTCTCCAGTACTCTATACCCCCGATTTTCCAGAGGACGAGTTCGAAGCATATCATCATTAGAAGAGGGATTATCGAATAGTCATATGTGAACAGGAGGGCTAGGAGGAGAGTTGCTATTAGTAACGCCAATTTGATGAGGGGGTGGAGCTTGTGCATTAGGGTATCCTTCTCGACATATTTGAAGCTCATTTTACCACCTCTATGAGATTTAGGAATTCCTCTACACTGATAATTTTACTGGGAACTCCATCTTCCCTCATCGATATAGCTAACCTCGTTATCTGTGGTGGCATAACTCCGGCTTGGCGGAGTTTATCGATCTCCGTGAAAACCACATGGGGATCGTCGTCTAGTATTATCTTTCCACCTGTCATTACAGCTACGCGGTTAGCATATTTTGCGATTAGATCCATGTCGTGCGTGATCATGATTATAGTCTTCCCTTTTCGGTGCAGATCCTTTGCGAGATCGGCCAGCAGGTACCTGCCTCTATAATCCTGAGCGGTAGTTGGTTCATCCAGAATTACCACTTCTGGATCCAAAGCAAGAGTAGCTGCAGCGGCAAGAAGTCTCCTCTCACCAAAACTGAGTTTGAACGGGAAGAAGTCTGCCTTCTCCTTCAAACCGACCAGATCAAGTATCTCAAGAGCACGTTTCCTAGCCTCCTCACCCTTGATTCCGATATTCCTTAGACCAAATAAGACCTCCTCCAAAGCTGAAATGGTGAAGAGCTGGTAATCAGGGTTCTGGAGGATTAGACCAATCCTCCTAGCTAGCTCTCCAACGGTGAACTTGGAGACATCCTCTCCCTTAAATAGTATCTTACCCCTTTGAGGCCTTATGAGCCCTATAATGGCCTTAACTAATGTTGATTTCCCTGAACCATTCATCCCGATTATTCCTAAAAAATCTCCCTCATAGACAGTTAAATCCACGCCATCTAGGGCCTTTACCTTACCGGGGTACTCGTAATATACATCCCTTACCTCTATGATCGCTTTACCTTTCCTCCTAGGTTTTACCTCTACCTCACTTATTATCTTTATTTTCCCATCACTTGAGAGTCTCTTCAGAATGTCTTTAGCTTCATACTCATTTATAGGAATTTTTTCTATATCCCGAATCTTCCACTCCTCCTCTATTCTGTGCATTAAGATCGCTACATCGGGTGCCTTTACACCCGTATATTCCATCAGATTAACGTTAGAGAAGATTTCCTCGGGAGTACCTTGAGCTTGGATGCTTCCTTCCTTTAATACTATTACTCTATCTGCTATTTCAGATATCTCTTCGGTCTGGTGAGTTGTTATAACCATCGTGGTCCCCCTCCTCTTGAGTTCCCTCAGGGTTGCCGTTACCTCCCTGACACCGACTGGATCGAGCTGTGAGGTAGGCTCATCAAGAACGAGGACCTCTGATTTCATTGCGAGAGCAGATGCCAGCACTAACCTCTGTTTCTGCCCGCCTGAGAGTTCATCTGGGGATCTATCCTCTAACCCACTCAGGCCGGTAACTTCTAGGGCCCATTTGACGGTCTCATTTATCTCCTCCTTGCTGAGACCAAGATTGCTCGGGCCAAATGCTACTTCCATGAAAACGGTCGGGGAGAATATCTGGGAGTCAGGATCCTGTAAAACTATTGAAACCTTCTTGGATAGCTCTCTCATGGGATATTTGCTGGGCTCGAGGCCGGCGACGGACACCCTCCCCTTTATCACGCCCCCATATATGTGGGGTATGACTCCCGAGAGGAGGTAGCAGAGTGTGGTCTTACCGGCCCCGTTCTCACCGACAACACTGACTACCTCTCCCTTTTTAACAAAAAAAGAGATGTTTTTGAGGGCGACCGTCCCATCGGGATATGTGAAGGTGACATCTCTGAGCTCGATGACATTCTCTGACATAAGATTGCTCTCCCTTCTACCATATGGCCCCAGCTACCTTCGGCAGCCCACTCCTCCTGAGTCCCTCTAGTATTGGGACAGCTATTATAGTTATTATCAGGCAGAACACCGGTATCCATATTAAATAGACGCTAACAGTAGCTATCGTTAGCGTCACAGGATATTTATAGATATACCAATACGGGTATTCCCAAGGCATCCACCAGAGGAACATCCCTATTATAATGGTGAAGTAGAGCGCTACGAACCTCTTCACACCCGTACCTTCTCTGATCAGCCTAGGAAGTGTCCTGAATCCGATCGGAGTGAGCAGTATTATGAGCCATGGAAGCCATGTAGGCAGGAATAGCATGAAGTAAAGCGGCTGGGGAGCTGTATCGAATCCACCCGCTGGGCCTGGAATATAGTAAGGGACTAGGTTTATCGTTATTATCTGGCTGATATAGAGGAGTATCGTTGCAACATAGTACTTCATATCATTTGCGTTCATAACAAGCCCTACGGCTATCGCTGGCATAGTTCCAGTAAGGATAACGTCAACTATACCCAAGGGATAAGCGGCAGGTGAAAGCACCCATCCTATTAGCCCCCCTATGAAGGCACTAAGTACAGCACCTGGGAAACCTAGTATGAAGGGAGCTATCGCAGCAAGAGGGAGAGAAAGAGGCCAGTAACCTCCTCCACCTACATAGGGGAATACTGGAACTATGCTGGTGGCACCGAGTAAAGCGGAGTATAAGGCTATCCAAGAGACAGGAGCTCTTCTCTCAACTACAGAGCTTCCTTCTTCCATATTCATACTCCTTCACCTCCTTTAGCCCTGCCTAATATGGCTAAGATAATGCCTACAATCAGCAGCCCGATTATAGTGTAATTGAACAGGTCAGGGGATATCTGCTTCTTGGGAGGAAGGACATAGAGGTTATATATCTGTCCAAAGATGGCCACTATGCCTATTATGATCAGTAGTACTCCTACGTAGTATAACAGGATTTTCGGTACCTTAGTAGTACTCATATAAGGCACCTGACGATAGACCGTCCGTCTTACTTATATATTTAATTGATCTCTAAGACTTTCCATGCTACGTTTCATTTTAATGTAACAACCAAAATGGGAATAAAGGATAAAATTTGTACTCAAAGATATAGGGTCTCACAAGCTGTTGGGAAGCGAAAAAAGATGTTTGGTGTATCAATGGGAGCTAAGATCCATGAAAATAATAGAATAGAGCACCTCCTATGCCCTCAAACCCAGTATAAGGCACCTCTAAAGGCTTAAGGATCGTTTTACCTGTTATGAGCATGTGTATCGACCCTACTGGGATCCCGGATTGTTAATGCCAAGATCTTATCTATCATGCATCCCTAGGTGATCAGATGCAAATACTAGTGTATTAGAACAAAGCTTATATTAAAAATAGCCGCGGTAAGAGAGGAATATCAATGAGCTTGTTGGATGCGACCGAATTGATTTTGAGAGCTGAGGATGAGGAGATTTCTAGAGGTTTAGAGGATGTGAGGAGACCTCCTATAAGGAGAGTCTCTTATTCGGATATTCTCCACGGTGATAAACTTCCCCCACAGCCAGAGCTTGAATTTATTGATCCTATGGATTTAAGGGTGGATAAGACGCTCTTCTTAGGCTTAGATCTTCTGAACTCTATAGAAGAAATAGAAGACCCTGAGAGTGCTAAAGCCAGAGCAGAATTCTTGATAAAGTTAATGAAGACGAGAGAGGAAATTTTCCCAGAAGATCACCCTAAGGTATATGTGGCATTGGCTCTACCAGAAAAGGAACATCTTGAGACTGTAAAGGGAAGGTGGACCTATTATGTCTGGAAGGATACTGCATATGATGGGAGCAAGACCCCTAGCTTTGAAGGCTGGGTTCGTGACATCAGTTCCATTGCAGATACTCTGAGGCGTGAAGGAGTTAAAGTGAGAATCTATGGAGGGAAGTCTGCCACCATCTTAGAGGAAATGGGGTATGATGTAACAAAGGTCGAGTTTAGCAACGTGTTAGTGAAGCTAGGTTACCCTAGAGATCCTAGTGTCACATGGTCGAACTCACCAATTATAATGAATATGACCCTCGATCAGAGAAGGGGAGAGGAGAGCGTAGCTTCACAATTCTTCAGGAAAATTGGCTTATATCCGGTTTTCCGTCCGAGGTGGTGGTTTAACGGCAGGCATCTGGTTAGAGCGAGGGCGGAGGGAGGAAACTTCATATTAGTCAAATCAGAAGATAGATCGGTCCTCTTCACAGGAATTGGTATTAGGGGAAGTAATAGGGCTGCTATAGAACTGATCAGGGAGTTCCTCTCCATAAGAGGATATGATATTGAAATCTATGGCGTTCCTCTCCCCGGCTACATAAGGAACTGGAGGACGGGGGCAGTACATCTGGATGTAGTGATGATGCACGCTGGTCCATCTATAATACTCAGCCCCGGAAGGATGGGTTTCTACTCCCTAGTGAAACTGGATGGTGGTTTCGATATAGTAGAGGCAGGACATGTATTCAAGGAACTTGGAATGGAAGTGGATGAGATGCCGGTGAGAGGCAGTGAGATAACGCTCGTGAATGCCCTGAACTTGGGCAATGGGAAACTCGTGGTTGATTCCTTTAATGCTGAGGCGAGTAGATACTTGGAAAGGGAGTGGGGATTGGATATTATAGAGGTCTCAATCCCTCAAATTGAGGCTGGAGGCGGAGGTGTGAGATGCGCGACTAGAGAGTATTATCCTAAAGAGTGATGCGTATGTTAAGAGACCGTTAGGTGAACTTATATCTCTTTTCGTTTCGCAAGATCTTAGGCTTGATGGCTGAGTTAATATTGTGAGAGGCTTCTGCCTATGCCTCTTACATTTGTCAATACTAAATCATGTTCCTTATCTAATACATACTAGTGAAATTGTCCTCGAATCTCACCCCTTCGCTGCCTTGTCTATTGCCCCAATCAGTTCAGTTATGCTTTCCTTGGATAACCTACCATAGCTTATCCTGAACCATTCTCTTCCGCCTCTGAAGGCAGGCGCTGGAACTATACCCACGACAGGATCGCTTTCCAAGAGTTTTAGAGCTAATTTCTCAGAATCTTCTATGTTAGGATGCCTTGCATACAAGTAGAAGGCTCCACTTGGCTCAGGAAACTCCAAACCTATTTCTTTCGCCTTTCTTAATAGCACCCCCCTTAACTTAGAGTAATGCTCTCTGACCCCTTGAAAGTAGCTCTCACTTGCCTTCTCTATCATGCTCATTATGATCCTCTGGGTTACTTCGGAGACACCTGCGGTCATCTGATAAATCAGTCTCCCGGCTAGATCTCTCCCCTCTCCTTCCCAATAGACATAACCTGCTCTCATCCCGGGGATAGAAAATGTCTTACTGAAGGTGTCCGCTATCACATCGCCTACGATCTCGGGTCTCTCCTTATAGTAGATCTGAGAATATGCTGCATCATTTATGAGGATAACGCCTCTACTCTTAAGCTCATCCCAAAGATCCCTTAAGATCGCGTTATCGGGCAGGTGGCCCGTGGGGTTGTGGGGGTAATTTATGAGGACGGCACCTACACCGCTTAACTTGCTCGTGATCTCATTGATCAAGTCCTCAGCTAATGGGTTATACGTTACGTAGGGGTAAGAAAAGTCCTTGGCATGCTCAAAGTATTGGATGAAGCCAGGGGCCGGGATCATTATCTTCCCTCCTTTAAGCCTCCAGACAGCCAGAGTTGATACTAGAAGAGACTGGGCTCCGCCATTGGTTATAAATACGCCATTAACATCAAAATCCCTTTTCAGGAAGCGCTGAGCGAAATATACTATTGATTCCTTAGCTTCACCCATTCCGGTGAAGGGAAGATAGTCCCTCCCTACTTCACCCATTTCCCCCAATATCTCTGATATAGAAAGGGGAGGATTATGAGACGGAGCTCCTATGTGAGCACCTATCACTCTACGACCTTGGGATGCCTTCCTGTTACAGGCATCGAAGATATCTCTAATTGTTAGCATAATATATCAGAATCTGAGAAAGATAAATCATTAGTCCTCTTGGGAACATTTATGTCAAACTATCCCTGTTAGTTGCATACTGCAACCAAAGCTACCACTATGGGCAAGCGATTTGTCCTTGTTCCCCCTTGATGAAGAAGGATTTATACACAGATAATGGATTAGCCAATCAGATACTTATTCCCTAGATTTTCAACCAAAAAGGTTAAGAGATAGTGAATCCTTGACTGCTCAGACTGGGTAGTTGGTTCTACATGTTTTACCTTGAAAGGCATTATCTCGCCATTGGAGGGATATCTTCCCTGCTAATCTTAGGTGTTATCGCTCTCATGATCACGAGCTTACCCGTCGAGGCTCAGCTTCAATGTCCCCCAGACAACAAGTGCTGCCTATACTACAATGAGTACCTGAAGTACAAGGAAATGCTCGACAGATGTGAGTCCGATCCTTCCTCCTGTCCCAGCAACACAGGATGGATTTACCAGCAGAAGATTGCTGCCTACCAAAAGTTTGTCGAGCTACTATCTGAGGGGAAGTGTGGAGACTGGTCACCCCCTCAGGGGGAGGTCGTGACCCAAGAGGCAAGTGGTGAGATTACTACCGTGACCCAAGCATCTGGCGGGGCCTCCATGTCGAATGAGTCGGGATACAAGGGAGGGGTATCCCAGCCGGTGAGCAATGGGAGTTGGGAAGAACCTGTCACCCCGGCAGACAGAGATAGCGCAGCAGAAGAGGAGAACGTGGACATAGAGGAAGGAGATATCCTCGTCGGATTCGGCGTCCTAGCAGGAATGCTCATTACAGCGGGCTTGGTGGTCAG
>JAGGTZ010000212.1 GCA_021158805.1 Thermoproteota archaeon
CATCGAAGAACCTAGTGTAAACATCAACCTTAGTGTCTCCTGATCTCAGGCTCATCTCTTCAACGAGGCCACAATTGAAGCACTTTATTAGGGCCTTCTTCTCTTTCTCATGCATATCTACTATTATCGAGTTATGCTGACAGACGGGGCATCTAAAGAAAGC
The DNA here is from genome assembly GCA_021158805.1 of Thermoproteota archaeon. Classification (GTDB taxonomy): domain Archaea; phylum Korarchaeota; class Korarchaeia; order Korarchaeales; family Korarchaeaceae; genus Korarchaeum. Next base: position 164 of record JAGGTZ010000212.1, read on the forward strand.
AGATCTTCTCCTCCTCCTTACCGGAAGCGTAGTCCTCCTTTTTCTTCTTCCCAATATATCACCAATCTACTCGACCATAACTCCATTAAAACCATTTACTATTGGCGAATAGTCCGAGCCCTGCCCTAGCGTGCCTCATCACAATTAGAGTCTAGATGGCCCTAACTGGTACAACGGACCTGACATGAGAGGGCATCGTTTATACACCGATAGGTAGTAAGTCACTAGGATGAGCTCTAACTCAAATAACGAGAAGTACTTTCTCTCATTAGAGAAAGAGATTGAAAGGCTAACGTCAATTGCCAAGAGAGCAAGATCTCGTGGTATAGATCCCTACACGGATGTAGAAATAAAGAAAGCAAATGAGTTACATGAAAGGATAGTCGCTCTCTTCCCCATAGAGTCGCTAGGAGAGAGGGTGAGATATTGGCTAGGAAAGACGGATAATAAGGTAGAAATAGCGTTCAGGATAATATCAGAGATAATACCTAGGTCCGGAGAGGAAGCTAAGATACCCTTCAATGGTAATGACGAGGAGAGGGCGGAACTAGCCCTAAGGGTCGGTATGGCCATAATAACAGATGCTACTGTCTCAGCACCCATCGAGGGAATTAGTTACGTCAAGATAAAGGGCTCTGGGAGAGATACGTACCTATCAGTATACTATAATGGCCCTATAAGAACTGCCGGTGGTACAGAAGGAGCAATAAGCGTGCTAATGGCCGACTATATAAGGCAGAGACTGGGATTAGGCAGGTATATACCGACTCATGAGGAAATAGAGAGATATGTGGAGGAGGTCTTCCTATACAAAAGGATAGTACACCTACAATATAATTCAGAACCAGAAGAGGTAAGAAATGCCGTGAAGAACATACCTATAGAGGTCACTGGTCCACCAACTGAGAAAGAAGAGGTATCCTCATTTAGAAACCTCCCTAGGGTAGAGACTAACAGGATCAGGGGTGGTGCTGTACTGGTGATAAATGATTGCATCATACAGAAGGCGAAGAAGCTCAAAAAGATAATCGAGAAACTTAAAGAGACCCTTGATTTCGATGATAGCTACTGGAGGTGGATCAGTGGAGAAAGTATCAATGCGGAAGAAAAGATGAGAGGTAGCGAGAGTGGTTGTCCCGCTATCGAACCGTCCTATAAGTATCTGAAGGATGCTGTCATGGGTAGACCGATCATAGCCTACCCATCAAGGCCTGGAGGGTTCAGGTTAAGATACGGTAGGTCAAGAAATACGGGCCTTGCTTCTATCGGTGTCAGCCCAGCTACCATGTACATACTTGAGAGCTTTATGGCGGTAGGAACCCAGGTTAGGATTGAAAGACCGGGGAAAAGTGCGGTAGTCATGCCGGTGGACTGGCTAGAGGGTCCTATCGTGAGGCTAGCTAATGGTACTGTAGTTAAAGTGAACTCGGTTCAGGATGCCATTAAACTCGCGGACAGAGTTGAGAAGATACTGCATTTGGGGGATGTCCTAATAGGTTTCGGTGAATTCTTAGAAAATAACCATGTCCTCCTACCATCGGCTTGGGTTGAGGAATGGTGGTACTCTCTCCTAAGAAAGAAGTCTGAAGAGCTCGGTATTCCTACAGATGTTGATAGATGGGAGCATTTATCACTAGAGGAAGCGATTGATATCTCGAAGAAGTACGATATACCACTACATCCTAAGTTTACCTACTACTGGGAGGACATAACGGTGGAGGAACTCCTATCACTGACTAAAGCAATCTCCTCCTCCATAAGGGAGGAGGATGGATTAATCATGAAACTCGATGGTGATGTAAAGCAGATATTAGAAGCAATGGGCGTTCCACATGAAGTTAGTGATGATCATCTTAGGATAGAGGGCGATCACGCGAAGCTCCTCTCATATATTTCGGAGAAAATTCCATCTGAGTTAGAGATAGAAAATATATCTTCATATAGTACGTTAGAAGTACTAAACTCCCATCTAGATTTCAAGATAATGCCCAAGGGACCCACAAGAATAGGGATGAGAATTGGAAGGCCTGAAAAGGCAAAGCCAAGGAAGATGAAACCGCCAGTTAACCTCCTCTTCCCAGTTGGGGAACTTAAAGGTATGAGCAGATCGCTAGCGCTAGCTTACTCTCTGGGGAAAATCACAGTTGAAGTCTCCCTAAGGAAGTGCCCTAAGTGTGGCGCTCAGACGACGAATTACAGCTGCCCTAAATGCGGGACTAGGACCATTAGTATGCGGTTCTGTCCTTACTGTGGTAGGCCAGTCAATGGCAGGTGCCCCAACCATCCGAATGTAGAACCTGTACCCTATACTACCGTGAGGCTAAACATCAAGGAAGAGGTAGAGAGGGCGCTCGCTAATCTTGGAGAAGACCATTCTCAGCTGGAAAACGTGAAAGGTGTTAAGGGTCTGACCAGCGGGTCTAAATCCCCAGAGATCATAGAGAAGGGCATTTTAAGGGGTAAATATGGGCTATTCGTCTTCAAGGACGGTACTACAAGATTTGATGCGGTGAATGCAGCTCTCACTCACTTTAAGCCTAAGGAGATAGGAGTCAGTGTATCAAAGCTCATAGAGCTTGGATATACGCACGATATATTTGGTCAGGAACTGATAAATGACGATCAGATTTTAGAGCTAAAAGTCCAAGATATAGTAATCCCTAGGAAAGGGGCGGAGTACCTCTTCAGGGTCTCCAAATATATTGATGAGCTACTAGAGAAGGTATATGGCCTTGAACCCTTCTATAAACTCCAGAGTGAGGAAGACTTAGTGGGACACCTGGTACTAACGATATCACCCCATACATTCGTGGCTAATGTAGCTAGGATAATCGGGTTTACCGAAGCCGATGTCCTGTTCGCGCATCCCTTTTTGCATGCAGCAAAAAGGAGGAACGTAGATGGAGATGAAGATTCCATAATGCTTGTTCTGGATGCTCTGATAAACTTCTCCAGGGAGTTTCTCCCATCCACCCCAGGTGGTCGCGAAGATGCCCCTCTGATCTTAGTAACTAGGATAGATCCTGATTATATAGACGATGAAGTCTATAACATGGAGGTAACTGAAGAGTTCCCTCCAGAGTTCTATGAAGCGACATACCGCTTTGAGGATCCGCATAAGTTGAAAAGCATTGTAAGAACGGTAGAACATGAACTGGCCTCTGGCATAAAATACCCCAGCATTAGCTTCACAATCCCCACTACCCATATAGCTGGAGGTCCCCTACAGACAATGTACAGAAAGCTAAACAGGATGTCAGAAAAGTTAGAAGCTCACTTTAGCTTAGAAGAGAAAATTAGAGCTGTTGATAGGGTAGATGCGATCTCTAGAGCAATTTCCTCCCACTTCCTCAGGGATATAGTTGGCAATCTCAGGAAATTTGGTCAGCAAACGTTTAGGTGCACCAAGTGCAATGCTAAGTACAGAAGACCCCCGATATCCGGGAAGTGCCTAAAATGCGGTGGTCCTATCCAGCTGACTGTCCACAAGGGAACGGTCCTCAAGTATCTTGAGCCAACGATTCGCATGGTCAGGAGATATGGTCTAGAAGGATATCTATCGCAGAGGATTAGGATAATATATGGCGAAGCAAAGTCCCTATTCAGGGAAGTTGGTGTGGGGAGAGAATCTAGGCCAACTACGCTAGAGGAGATGATAGAAGTGCATAGGGACTCTAGTGAGGGGGATAATGAACTGAAAGCTGAGAGAGAAAGGGAAAAATCTCCTAGGAGGTTGGTAGACTTCTTGTAGGTGTTACTATGTATTGGCGTCATATTTCTGAGGTAAAGGAAGGAGAGATCATGGTGATAGGCGTAGTACTGGATGTAATTGAGAATTACCTCATAATAGATGATGGAACATCGAGGGCTAGGGTATACTACGATAAGGCGCAGTCGTTCAAGCCCAAAGATATCGTGCTCGTAGTGGGTTCTATTATAACCTCATCAGAGGAGTTTAAGGAGATCCAAGGTTATGCAGTAGCTAATATCTCAGATATAGATATAAGTTTGTTAAGGGAAGTTGAATCGGTACGATCGGAGGTAGAAAGAAGGTTAGAAGGTGGTGACGAATGGTGAATAGGGTTGTTTTTGAGGAGGCCAGTACATTAAAGGCTATAGTCGATGCCGTCGAGGCATTGGTAGGCGAAGCGTCCATAAAATTGGACCCAGAAGAGGGTCTTAGCTTAGCAGCCCTAGATCCGTCCAAAACAGCCATGATACAGATCCTCTTACCTAGGACGTACTTCATAGAGTTTGAGGCGGAAGAATCGGGCTTCTATGGGATAAACTTCACGGACCTCTCCAAGCTGTTGAAGAGAGTGAAAGCTAAGGAGAGAGTCGAACTATCCTTTACCGAGTCGGCCATGAACGTTACTGCTATGAATAGCTATAGAAAAACGTTTGAGCTCCCATTGATGGCAGGGGAACCCTTTGAGCTCAAAACGCTCAAGGTAGATTTCAAGGCGGGAGTGAGGCTTGATAGTGATGTATTACCTGGCGTAGTTAAGGACCTCAAGATCATAGGGTCCGATGTGGAGATATACATAGACCAGGAGAAGGTGGAGTTTAAGACGACTAGTGACAGGGGGAAAGCTACTATAACTGTTGGAAAGGAGGATAGGGCCTTAATAGACATATGGGCGGATGAACCATCCAGCAGCATATACAATATGGCCTATCTGGAGAAAATGACTAAACCTGCCAAGATTTCCGAGGAAACAGACATAGAGATAAAGACACAAGCTCCTATGAAGCTTACATACCCTCTAGGAGGTATAGAGGGGGCAGGTATAACCTACTATCTCGCTCATCTTCAAGTATAAGTGAATTAGATGCAAGATAGTGATATTCTCGCTATAGCTCCTTTCTCTCGTAAGGCTGCAGAGATACTAGAGGAACAGGGAGTAACCATAGAGGACCTAGCGCTCGATCCCTTGTTCGAAAGAGCTAGGTTAATGGCTAGAGAGAGACTGGTAAATGCCATCATTGGTAAGCATGACTGGATCGTCGATAGAGCGAATCCTATGAATGAAGTCTACTCTTTTATAGCGGCCAAACTTATAGCTGCCAATGTCGGGCGTTCCGTGTTGAATAAACTCGCGGTCTACGAGTCTAAAAGATTCTCCAAGCTTTCAGAGGACCTGCCAATAGATCGGCTAAAGGAGATAGCTATAGAAACATTTGGCCTCTCTATTGAAGGGGGAGAGGTACTATGGATCGATGTACCTGGGTTTCTAAGGGCTAGTTGCCATATAGGTGGCGTAAAATGGAGACTCGTTAACAGGATAGTCAAGGGGGGCAAGGTCATGATAGATAGGGCTGACCTCAGGAGGCTATTGGCCGAATATGTGAGGATTAGCGTAATAGAGACCCCGAAGATAGAGCTTCCTGATCCTCTTAAGAGGACTGCTGAAGAGATATCTCTCCTATATAAGGCAAGGATGAGAAGGAGGACTAAGAAACCCAAGAAAGGGGACTTCCCTCCTTGTATAAGGGCTCTCATAGACAGATTGAGGAGAGGAGAGAACCTGACGCATCAGGCCAGGTTCACCCTAGCAACCTTCTTACTTAAGGTTGGATGGACTGAAGAGCAAGTCCTCGATCTCTTCAGGAATCTACCGGACTTCAACGAGAAGATAACATCCTACCAGATATCTCACATAGCTAAAAAGAAGTACATGCCTCCTAACTGCGATACGATGAGAAGCTGGGGACTCTGCCCAGAGGAATGTGGCAGGAAATACATGCTAGAGGGGCTATAATTGCCAACCCTAATAGAGGGACTTTTCGGACTATATTATCACTCCATGGCCAAGACAATATACGTAAGCGATGTTCCCAAGAGGGAATTCATGTTTATGACATTTGATGGGACTGTAAAAAGGCATATATCGTTCAGGAATTTGGAGGACCTCAGAAGGTACCTAGTAACAGATCCCCCCCTACATGCGTATTACTCCATCTCCCTATACATGAATCCAACCGCACCTATGGACGAGAAAGGAATGGTAAGGGCGGAGCTACTCTTTGACATAGACTCAACAGATTTCAACGACGAAGTCTGTGAGAAGGACTCTCTATGGAGGTGTAAGGAATGTGGTACTGCTGGCAAGGGAGTAAAACCAAGAAGATGCCCTAAATGTGGTTCAGATAGGCTAGAGGTAAATCACTGGCTAAATGAGAGGTGTATGGAGCTTGCGAAGATGGAGGTAAGGAAGCTAGTAGACATATTGAGCAGCGAGCTAGATGTAGACATCAAGAAGATAGCAATATCCTACACGGGAAATAGGGGATTTCACGTCAGGGTAACTGAGGGCCCCTTGACAACTTTGGGAAGGGAAGAAAGGAGGGAGATCTGCTTCTTCATCATGGGAAGGGATTTCGATCCATTCTCTCTCATCCAGATTACTAGAGATGGGATGGCAGTACTACCATCTCCAGTTGGTGGAGTCCTCTCGAGAGCGATAAAGTTCATGCTCACTAACTTAGACAACATGAAAGTACCTAGGTCTCTCAGACCTAAGCTCAAAGCTTTTCTGGGCGAGGGAAAGCCCATCAGACTGAATTCTAGGGAGAGGAAAATTGTGATAGATAAGTTAAAGGAAGCGGCTTCGAAAACCGGCGTGAGGATAGATTGGATGGTCACCACGGATACAGGTAGGCTAACTAGGATACCTAATAGCTTACATGGGAAGACCGGTTTCAGGGCACTGAGCCTTACCTTTGATGAGTGCTTACTATTCAATCCATTTACTGACGCCATCGGTCTACCTCCGGAACCCGAGGTTCCGGTCAGGATTACGTTAGAGGTGCCCAAATTTCACCTAAAGGAGGATAGCTTTGGTCCCTTCAAGCCTGGGGAGGAGATAAGGCTCCCCGGACATGCTGGAATCTTCCTAGTGTTGAGAGGTAGGGCCCAGCTACTGGAGAGTTAAGTTTAACTCCCACACCAGCTTTCACTGAGTGAATGGC
>JAGGTZ010000136.1 GCA_021158805.1 Thermoproteota archaeon
TCAGCGAGAAGACCATCAGTAAATACCATCCGAAGAGAAGGGCTGCTGCCAGAGTGGGATAGAGGTGGGTTAATTGAGCTTCCGCTCAGTGGGGAGGGTCCTCCCCACAAAGGGATTTTTAATACGGCTAAGGGAGAGGACTCGCCTCCTTAGATCTGGGGTTGATGCGCTTAAGATGAAGAGAGACCAGCTAGTGAAAGAGAGCCAAAATCTACTCCCAGACCTAAAAAGGAGACCTGATATTGAGAAAAAATTGGAAGATGCGTATAGATTGTTAAGACTGGCTTATGCTGCCGCCGGGCCAGATGAGATGAGGAAAGCCGCTCTGTTGACAATGCCTCTTCTGACGGAGATGAAGATCAAGAGTGTTATAGGCGTTGAAATACCGGAGATAACGATGAGGGAATTTGGACTGGCAACATCCCCCTCACTTAATGCTGTAGTGATAGCTACGGCGAGAAAGTTAGCGGATGCCATAAAAGAGTTAATACCTCTGGTGAATTCGGAAGCTAAGTTCGAGAGATTAGCGGCAGCGCTCGCAGATACAATGAGAAAGGTGAACGCTCTGGAGAAGATAATAATTCCCGATCATGAAGCTGCAATAAAGTACATAGAAGAGGCTCTGGAAGAGGATGCTTTGGAGGAGTTTCTAAGAGTCAAGAAGTATAGGCAGCTGAAGAGGGGAGAGTAATGCTAAAAGGAGCGAAGAAGAAGTATTTAATCGTTAGGACACACGGTCTTGCCTCTCATTTGATAGACCCAGAGGACATAAGGTCTTGGGTATTCATCGAGGACCAAAGGAGTCTCTTCGACCGGCTAGCTAAGACAACTTATGGTAACTTCTTTGAGGGGGCAGAGGACCTGCTAGATGTGGAGAAAATAGAGGAGGCTTGTCTAAGAGTTAACTCCATAAGAGTCAGAGCTCTCCTCTCCCTCTCGAGGGGAACCTTAATCGAAGATCTGATAAAAGTATTCATGAGTAAATATGACATTGAGAACCTGAGAAGGATAGTGTTCTCGCTTTTATATGGAAGGAGGAGGGCTGAGCTAAGACTCCTTCCAATGGAGCCATACTTATTAGATGTAGAGAAATTATCCAAGGCAGATAGTTTTGAGAACCTGTTAGAGATGATGGTGGATAGAGCGCTAGCGAAGCTCTTGTCTGATTGGTTGTCAACTGAAGAGAGAGATATAACCGCTCTAGATCTTCTATTCGATCGCTACTATGTCCAGAAGCTCTTCGAATCGATAAAAGCTATGAGGGTCAGTAAAAGAAGCGCTGCTAGGTTTCTACTTAACTCATATGTTGAAAACATGATATTGGGCACCTTACTAAAGGCTAAATATCTAGAAATCTCCAATGACGTTATACTACAAGCATTCTCTAAATTACCCTTTAGGAAGCTGTTAGCAGCAGTAGAGAAATCTAAGAACCTCAAGGAGTTTTTAGATGAACTTGTAAACATGGCTCCCTATAAAGCAGTTGGTATAGAGATTGATAGAGCCATGAAAGAGGTCGGAGAACCTTGGGTCATTGAACATGTCGTAGCCAAGCGTGCATACACTAATTCATTAAGAATATCTCTTAGGGGCTCTATGAGTGAGGCTTACATTTTGATGTATTTAATTAGCTCTGAGTGGGAGTCCCAGAGTATAAAAACAGTCCTTCTCGGTAAGGTAAGCGGAGTAAATCCGGATGTCCTCTATAGCCTTTTGGCGCCCCCGACAGAATAGTCTCTAACAACATTTTTTACTCTTAGGCATTCTCTTTTGGTCCAAAAAGTAAGTTAAAATCGAAACAAAATTGGGATGATATCAGCCACCCAAAATTAAGAATGCCACTAGAAGACCATATACTGCTATTCCTTCTGCTAGGCCACCTAGTATCAGGACTGAGGTGAATGCATCTGGATTCTCAGCTAGTAGGGCACTCCCTCCAATGGCAACTCCATATAATGCTATGCCTGCAGCGATAGTACTACCTATAATGGCTATTGCGGCACCTATAAACTTCAGGCCTGTTCCCTCTGTTTGAGCTTCTTCAGGCTGTGCAGCAGCAACACTTGCGACCGATAGAGGTAAGAGAATTAAAGGAAGACCTAAGATCAAGTATGACAGTAACTTCCTCCTGTTAGAGGCCATATGATCACCCATGAGATGTTACCAATACCACGAGACCCTTGGTCAAGGGATCACTATTAATAAAAAATTTGTCATTATGAGGTGAATGGTCCCAATAGCTCCGAGATCTTTCTGAACTCCCTTCCGGCAGCCTTGTAGAATTTGGAGAAGAACTCATAGAATGTAAGCCTTGTAGCTTGTATAAAGGATATCATGCCCTCTAAACCCATGACTGCTATGTTCATGAAGGCGAAACCTATCAGTGAGGTAGGAGCCAATAGCAGGCCAATGTCCCCCGATGTCACTATTTCCTTTCCTACTATGACCTGAGCGGTAAGAACTCCAAAGATTTCATGAATAACTGCGAAAGCGGCAAGCCTTATATATGAAAGGGAGTTGCTTAATAAAGCCAGAGTGCTTTCTAAGAACGTTGCTATTGCCTCGGAAGCCCCTTCTCCTACACCGTGGCCTTCTTTTACGGATTTAACTATAGGTGAGAGTATTGTTACGAATAGTGGTATGGCCATGGCTTGGAATAGGGGGTCTGTCAGAGTCCCTCCTATGTCAGCGTTATTCCTAATTGCCGCAAAGACGGCACCTGCATACATTATAAGAGTAGCAAGTCCCTTGTACTCGAAGAGCGCTGCAAACACATCTCCCTCTATTAGCTTATTTACCGTATTCATGACGAATCCTACCATCATTTCTAACGCTCCGAATGTCAGAGCTACTGCCATAAGCTTAGTAGTATCGTGCAGCGGACTGATTATTGGTTTAGTGAACTCGATAAAGAATACCATTCCATAGAGATAGCCAAAGAATGCTGCTGCTATTCCTGAATAGATAAGAATGCCTGCAAGTTCCTTTAAAGCACCTCTAGACCTACCATAGAGTACTGCGCCGAAGAGAGTAAGCGTCAACCCATGACCTACATCTCCGTACATCATACCAAACATCAGGGGGAAGAACAGTGCTGTTATGGCAGTCGGGTCTAACTCATAGATTGAAGGGAGACCATATAGCCTGTGGGTTAGCAGA
>JAGGTZ010000225.1 GCA_021158805.1 Thermoproteota archaeon
TGCGTTATATTAAATTCTCTCAATATTTCGATAAACGCTGGGTTAGAATACCAACTATCATTTCTTATCTCCCATCCCAGGCTCATATCATTAGTTATTGAAGATAGAAACTCCCTTACATTACTTACATTCTCATCTGACGAGTCGAATGATGGGGGACTCTGGAATATCGCCACTTTAGCTCTTAGCTCCTTTGCCACAGCCCTAAATGACTCCCATGCCTCGAAATTGCTCTTGGAGGGCCTGAATAGTCCCCTATCTCCTTCTGGTGGAAGGCCGGCCTTATTCCAGATTCTGCTTCTTGGGTCGTGTGTAATAACCATCCAAACCTTTAATGTGAATTCAAAACTCTCAGGAGCCTCTCTCCTCCATTTAGAGGCTGTTTCCAGTTTAGGAAGCTTGTAGAAAGTTTTCTGTACTTCTACAAGGTCTAATTCCTCATAGTACTTTCTCTTAGAGACTTGAAAACCACAACAACCAATCCTTATTACGGGACCAGGTACCCCCATTTCTCTACTGCTACCCCCACGTCCTTATTCCTACGAATTACTGATAATAGACTTTCACCTCTCATGAAGGAATCAAGAATCTCCCTGAGGGAAGAAATACCCTTGATTAATCCCGAAGGATGGCCATATACACCCAGATCTCCCATGAGTACTACCCCTAGGTCATCAGGAACGTTTGCTATGATATTGCCGGGATGGATGCGTGGTGAAGTTATGGGCATAGATGGAGACTTACCATCTCCTATGATTGTATCTAGTTTCTTAACCCATTCCACTTCTTCTTGCCTGTTTATAGCTGGCCTTTCAACAAGATCGAATCCCAACTCTCTAAGTACACTAAGTAATATCTCTAGGGGAATACCACACGAACTCATACATCCCACATTTCTCGCTGCGAGGAATAATCTCCCCCTGAACTCTAGGACATCGTTAATTCTGGCTAGGTCTCGGCATAGGTTAACATAAACACCCTTCAATCCTATAGAAACGGCCTTGTCTAGAAGCTCTAAATCGCTCGGTAATGTCATGAAATACAGCACTTTCTTCCCATAATCATCTCGAATATGGTCTATTGAATCAACAATTTGGTGAGCACGATCGTAGTAAGGGGATACTTCGTTATCCCTCAGATATGGGGGGTCAAATCCTACGTCTAGGCCAGCCGAACTCATGATCCGAAAAAGCTTGGCGTGATCTGAAGGATGTAATATGGACCCTAAACCAACAGATGAGGCGATAGATGGCCCCCTAACTCCCATATACTTCCTGAATTCAGATTTACCCATCTTAGGTCCAATCCTAAATTTTCTTGGTAGCTCTACTTTCTTTATAGTACACAGTTTCTCAGGAAATATCCTTGATATCAACTCTACAACATCAAAGAGCAGAGCTAATGGTCCCTCAGATTCATAAAAGTCATCTGATATGCTTATGGTATAAGTATGGTCTTCTTCGCTTATATGGAGGAACCTTTGTATATCTCCACTTAATACGTCCGATGGGTCACTAAGAGATACCCCTTGCCTACACTTCATGCTGATTATCAATACTTTCACCTTCTATTGATAGCCAGACCTTGGAGTTCCTTAAATCGTTTAGGTGGGTTGCTATCTAGATGGAGAAGGAAATTGAACTAAGAAGAGGAGAGGGAATATTGCTGAGAAGCCCCCTCAGATTTGAAGTTCTCTCCGGGGAGGTTGAATCTTGGGGAGTTACTATCGATGAAACATCAGTAGATCTAGAGGGCGTCGAACTGCTGATTGTTAGTAGGAGTGATGTTTCTAAATTGAAGGTAGATGGGAGCTTCGGAAGGATAAGTAATCCAATCCCTGAATGGTGGTTAAACCTCCCAGAGAAAATAGTTGGAAAGAAGGTCATGCTAATAGGTCGAGTAGACTCAGGTAAGAGCTCTACAATGCTGTACTTCATAAATAAAATTGTTTCAATAGGAACTAACGTTGGCATAGTGGACTCCGATATTGGCCAATCGGACCTAGGTCCACCCGGTGTGATCTCCTCCAAAACAATAGAGGAGCCCATTTTACACACTAAAATTCTAAAACCAGACTTCATGTATTTCATAGGAGATAAGACGCCCAATGGGCACTTCCTCCCTATGATAAAGGGATCCATTGAAGCACTGAAGGCCGTCAGAAGTTCGACAGTACTGATAAATACAACTGGCTTCGTTGATGGTGGGGCTGCTAGAGCTCTGAAGAGGTTTAAGGCTGAGTTCCTAGAACCTGACATAGTAATAGCTATCGAGAGGAAAGAAGGGGCTCTAGACCATATCGCTAGATCGCTTCCGAAGGATATAAAGGTGTATAAGGTGAAATCCCCAGTTGGTAAGAGCGCTAAGGAGAGATCTTATAGGATAGCAGTCAGGAGATCTCTACTAAGGAAATTTCTAGAAGGATCTAAAACGCTGGAACTAGATCTAAGTAGTCTAGAACTCAGGAATACCTATCTCTTTACTGGTGAGAGCAAGCCTGATTATATCCCCTTCTTGGAAACGGTTCTAGGTACTAAGATATTGTGGCTAGAGGAATCCCCAGATATGTTAATAGTGCTAACGGAGGGCCTTCCTGACAGGAGAAAGATAGCGAACATCGCAGATCTACTCCATAAGGAAGTTAAGGTCGGTACCGTACAACACTACAATGGACTTTACGTGGGATTACTTGGTAAAGGAAGGTGTTTGGGAATTGGAATACTGGAATCCATTGATCTAAATAAGAAGAGTGTCAGGATAACAACACCAGTTCATGAGAGAAATATAGAAGGTTTAGCTTTTGGCTACATCAGATTTAATGCTAATGGTGAGGAGATAGGTACGAGGGGGATGAATATACCATGAGTTTCCGATATATTAAGAACCTAGACGAATTAGTCTCTAACGCTAAGACGCAGAACGATAGAAATGCCAGAAGATCCCTTTTATTGGCATTAGATAGGGCTATTTCAGCTGCTGACTCTTATAGAGCTGTTTCGACTAAAATTTCAAACAATGAAATAGTATTTGGCACCTCATCAGTTGATTTGGGGGAATTCAATAATCTATTCGTTGTAGGGGCTGGTAAAGCCGGTAGTATGATGGCCAAGGCAGTAGAGGAGAAAATAGGTGATAGAATAGTAGAGGGTCTAGTTAATGTTCCCTCAGGGACTGAGAAATCCACTAAACTCAATAAGATACAACTCAATCCAGCAGGCCACCCAACCCCTAATGAGGGGAGCGTAGAAGGCGCTAAAAAAATCTTAGAGATAGCTAGGAAGGCAAAAGATGGAGATCTCGTCTTAACATTGATTTCTGGTGGCGGATCTGCTTTAATGGAGTATCCAATGAAAGGTATCTCTTTAGAGGATCTAAGAAGAATGAACAGACTTCTCGTCCTCAGTGGTGCTAATATCAAAGAGATCAATGCTGTAAGAAAGCATGTCTCCCAAATAAAAGGGGGCAGATTGGCAAAAGCAGCGTATCCTGCCACCATTGTCTCACTAATTATCTCGGATGTGATAGGAGATCCCCTTGATACCATCGCTTCAGGTCCGACAGCCCCAGACGAGACGACATTCCAAGATGCTTGGGAGGTACTGGAGAATTATGATTTAGTGGATAAGATGCCCGAATCTGTGATAAGGGTATTGAAAGAGGGTTTGAATGGCAATGTACCTGAAACCCCAAAACCGGACGATGAAGTTTTCGAAAATGTGTTCAATATAATAGTCGCCAATAACACAAGATCCGTACAAGCTGCCGAGAGATTCCTCACAGAAATGGGTTATAATACGCTACTACTTGGATCTAGAGTCCAAGGAGAAGCTAAATACATAGGTAGATTTTTAGCAGGATTGGCGGCTTCAATATATCACGAAGCTGTCCCTATATCGCCACCAGCTGCTGTGATAGCTGGTGGAGAGACGACAGTCACCGTTACAGGGCAGGGAATAGGGGGAAGGAACCAGGAACTAGTACTAGGTGCTGTTAGGGATCTCTCAGGGATGGACGGGGTATCTCTAGCTTCCATAGGGACTGATGGTATAGATGGAGTCTCAGAAGCTGCCGGGGCTATATGCGATGGACATACGTTAGATAGGGCCCTTAAAGAAGGTTTGAGACCAGAAACTTTCCTAAAGAACAATGACTCTCATACATTCTTCTCATGGTTAGGAGACCTCCTTATAACTGGGCCTACCCTGACGAACGTCATGGATGTAATGGGGATTGTAATTCAGGAATAGATTGCTTGGATAATCATTTTAAATAGAGAATACATTTAAGATGTAAGGGAGCTAGTGGGGAATAACATGCCTAGGAGAAATCCAAAGGGAAATGACTCTTCCCGTGGATGGAAGGGTAGACTAGGCAGGAAAGCCAAAGGAACCTTATATATCACTAGATTTGATAAACCAGAGGAAAGAAAGGGAGAAATAAAGTCGGGAGATCTAATAAAAGTCCTAGTACAATCAGTTAACAGGAGAGGAGAAGGAGAAGGTATCTACATGGGAAGACCTGTGGTTATAGTGGGGGCAGCAGACCCAGGGATCACAGTCACTGCTAAGGTAAGAAAGGTATCCGGAGGTAGGATCATCGCAGAAATGGTGAAAAATGACTAATGGGAGATCGTAAAACACTTGAAAGGCTTGAAAAATTGCTTAAGGAGCTAGGGTTCACTGTATACGAAGCGAGGATGCTTTCATATTTAAGTATCATGAGAAAACCATTGAAGGTAAAGGAGATAAGTTCAGGAACTAATATTCCAAGGACTAAGGTATATGAGGTAGCGGATTCTTTGGTGGAAAGGGGCTTTATTGAGCTTGTGAGCAGTAAGCCTCTAATGTTTAGATCTCCTCCTCTTAATGAACTTCCGAGTCTACTCATAAAGGAGCTATTAGAGGAGTTCAAGCGAAAGGTTTCTTTAATGAATAAGATATCAAGATTAGAACTAGAGGAAGGCTTCTGGCCGCTGGAGAAAACTATAATCCCCCTATATGGCACCTCAATCATAGCACATATGGCTAATTTCGTCATAGCAGGAGCTAGGGAGTTCTTAATACTAATGACTACAAGGAAATCCTTTAATGCTCTTAATATTGAATTTCCCAACAAAGATGTTAAAATTAGAGTCTTAGTGGACTCCTACGAACTACTCAGGGAGGTGAGTTCTCCCAGAATATCAGAGATCAGATTGAGCAGATATGATATATTTGCCGTAGTCTCAGAGCAGTCAGCCGTTATCTCCAATGAAGAGCTGTCTGTGGGACTATATGTGTCTAGAGAAGAACTACTCTCATTTATGAGGTCCATCATGGAGATGCTCTTCGAGTTCGCTGTCCCGATTCCCAGATAAAGTTAAAAACTCCATCTCAAATTAGAGAGGAGGGGGAAGTATTGGGATCTGAGGATAAAGAAGAGTGTGAGTGGGAATTAGAACTAATTAGACTAAGTTCATTGACCGACTTGCTCAGACTAGCTGCAGCATCAAATTCAATTACGGTACTTGTGGATTTTTGGAGCTCTACCCTAAACAAGAGAGTACTAGGGACCTTCGCTAATAACTACGGCGCCATGAAGCCAGATATATTCTCCTATGTTGTATATGAGGCAGAGGAGGAAGGAGGATTCCTTATCTACAAGGCAGATGAAGGAGGGGAGCAGTACGATTTTGCTAAGGTACCATCAGCAGCCGGAAGTATAACCTTCCCTATCGTTAAGCTAGCCGAAGAGCCTCATTGGTTCTCCAAGAGAGTGTCTAACGTTGAACATGAAGAACATTAGGGTATATAAACACGCCTACATAGTTATCCTTGGAATCCTAGGCGTACTAGCCGCAAGCTTAACCTACCTAGCAATAATAAATTCAGATAGTGACTTAACGGTTACTCTATATTGCGAACAGAATGGTCTCGTCGTTAGGATAGAGAACTATGGTAATCCTACCAGGATATTCTCTATTAGCATAGCTGAGGGTGACAAGATAATTCTGCTTAAATGGATAGGTACAACGATAGGTGGCGGTCAGAGGCTAGATATCCCCATTACGGTTCCTGGATCCAATGGTGGGGATATAAAGGTATCCTTGACCTCTGATAGTCGGGTGATATCTGGACTAAAGTGCAATCCCCCATAGATGGGTCCCCAGGTAGAATTTTTATTTCAAACTAGGACTTCCTTTGGGGGCCGTGGTCTAGCTTGGTAGGATGCCGGCCTTGGGAGCCGGAGGTCCCGGGTTCAAATCCCGGCGGCCCCATATCTGGAGGTGTCCAATATAATCCTTCTAGCTAAGAGAGGGCATTTACAGATACCCTCTAGGTTTCTCAAAGCCAAAGCCTACCTGATAAAGGAGTTCTCGGATGGTAGGTTATTACTTATCCCTCTCGTCCCGAGAAAAGAGGGAGAACTAGGATTCACTCTAAATACAGAGGAAATAAGCTACTTCATCACTAGGGGGGCGACCCTTTGAAGGTTCAGAGGGCAGTAATAGATACCAATGTCTTCATATTTGCATTTTTTAGGGATCAGGAGAATCACACGAAAGCCGTTAACTTGCTGAGTGAATTAGGCACGTGGATAATACCACACATCGTTGTGGTAGAACTCTTCTGGTTTTCAAGGGGCGCTGGTCTTGGAGTAAAGGATGCTAGGGATCTAATATTGACCTTCATGTTAGACAACAAGGCCGAGGTAGTAGCACATCCTATAGAGGACATCATTGATTCTTTGCTAATTGAAGATCCACTTAGATGGGAAGACGAACTTATACTTCTACTGGCAGAGAGAGAAGGGGTTCCA
>JAGGTZ010000144.1 GCA_021158805.1 Thermoproteota archaeon
GAGGTAGAGAAGGCCTTTTCTGTGGACAGGCAATCAGAGACAGCTAGGTCGCTTCCAATCATAAAAATTCTTAAGTTAGCAACTGTCGATATAGAGGCCGCACTCCAGGCCATCAGCAAGCTGCTAAAATACATGGTCCGGTGACCCTATGATGCCGAACATCCTCCTAGGATTTGGAACAGGTCTGATTTCCCTAATCTTATTGAAAAAGTACTCTACAGTTCCCGATATAACCTCGTCACTTCTCTCGCTTAATATTGGTATATATTTCCTGACTTCGAGGGATATATTTACGGCGTCAAACACAATTCTCTACAGGTTTGGAAGTTCAGGTCTTTACTTAATGAGAGGTGAGTACTGGACCCTGATAACATCGATGTTTCTTCACGCAAACCTAATACACTTAGCATTGAATATGTATGCCCTCTATATATTAGGCAAGGCAGTCGAGTTTTCTCTTGGAAAAAAGGCTTACCTAGTCATGTACTTCTTTTCTGGTTTAGTGGGAAACTTGGCATCAGCGATCCTCGATCCTATGATAATAGGGGTAGGCGCGTCAGGAGCTATAATGGGCCTCTTAGGCTATATGGTTGCTATGGAATATAAGCTCACTGGGAAGCTAAGCTCCTCTACAATATTCGTAGCTTTGTTCGTGATATTTGGAGGATTTTCAGCCAATGTCGATGTAATAGCACATGCAGGTGGTTTCGTAGTGGGCTTAATATGGGGGCTCACCAGACGGATCGAGAGGAGGTATGTAATATACTATTAGCGTAGTACTCCTTGAGTACATTTCCCTAGCTTCTGATTTATTTATATGACTCAGCTCTCAATTGGGTGATCGTCCTGTTCCAAGTAAAGACAGTCAAGGATTTCAGTAGTGTTCCCTGGTCTCTTGGGCTTAAACTCGTCCATATAAGAGAGGACCTTGTGTGGCCTGACTCCTTCTACTCAGAAGACGGGTATCACGTGGAGATAAAGGCACCACTCTCATTGTCTAAGGGTAAGTGGAAGTCTCCGGCCGGAATATATGCTGTTGCCGATTATGAGGTGGAATTAAAGGGATCTAGAATAAAAGTGAGAAGGATAGTTCATGAGAGCGACATATACTTCCTTAAGATGGTGAAAGAGATGCTCTAAACATCCTGATGGGACATTAAGGGCTTTCAATTCTTATTAGGTATTGGGGCGGGGAATAAAGGATTGGGAATGTACATAGCAAACGTAGTTCTAGTACCTGTTGGATTCGTATACTACTGGATCCTCACTTTTCTAGCGGAGAAAATTCCAGAAGCTTTCCCGGTTAGGGTTAGGATAGATGATTCAGAACTAAGGCTGCCAACAACTTTGTATGATGGTGGTAGGTCTCAACTCAGAAGCGAAGAAGTCCTATCCTACCTGAGAGGTGTTGACAGATGGGCTTCAGACGAAAAAGTGCTGGCGATAGTTGACGATGATGCTTATGCCCTAGGCACTAACTTCGTATTCGGCCAGGCCGAGATAGGTGGGAAATTTGGCGCAGTATACCTGGCCCGTTTGAGGCCGGAGTTTTACAAGGGAGATGAGGGAGAAGGGTTATTCCTCCTGAGGGTGCTAAAGGAGACCTCTCACGAACTCGGTCACTTACTGGGACTGAGGCATTGCACAACTCCAAGATGTGTCATGAAATTCAGCCTCTCGATATCACATGTCGATAGAAAAGACTGGAAGCCCTGCCAAGTCTGCCTTTCCAAGCTAGGTGTGTCCAATGCTAAGGGAAAACTTTAGGAAGTACGATCATCTCCTAGTTGACTTAGATGGGGTTGTTTGGATTGGGGAGAAACCGATAGAGGATGCTATTCACGCACTTAATGCGGTTAAGGACTCTGTGAGGGTAACATTTGTGACTAACAACTCTACTCGACATAGAAATGATGTCGTGAAAAGGCTTCGGGATATTGGAATAAACTGGGTGACTGTGGATGACATAGTAACTAGCGCTAGTGCTTTAGCTGAGCTGATCTCCTCATTAGGTATCAGGAAGTGCTATGTCATAGGAGAAGCTGGTTTGGTTCAGGAACTTCAGGAGAGGAGTGTGGAGCTAGATGAAGAGGCTGACGCTGTCTGCGTTGGGATGGATAGAGGATTTACCTACGACAAGATATCTATAGCCCTAAGAAACCTCCTGAAAGGGGCTCTCTTCATGGCTACGAATAGCGATAGTACATTCCCAACGGAGGAAGGGCTAATGCCTGGAGCTGGTGCCATGGTTGCTGCTATCGCAGCCGCCTCTGGGAGAGAGCCAGACGTAATCATAGGGAAACCCAATCCACTCATACTAATGATAGCTGCCAGGGGATCCAGCAACCCTCTAGTCATAGGAGATAGGGTAGAAACAGACATTCTGGGCGCTATAAGGGCCGGGATGGACTCAGTTTTAGTACTTACTGGGGTCACTAAAGATCTGAGGGGTGTGGGTCCACGACCAAAATTCATAGTCGAGAGCCTAAAGGAACTCCTCCTGTGAAAGGTGCTTATGTCTTGCTACTGAACTCCCCAGGTCTCGATATCCTAGTAGGGAGTCTTGGTAGGGTCAGTATACCCAGAGGTCTAATATGTTATATAGGGTCCGCTAAAGGCCCTGGAGGACTGAAAGCTAGAATAATGAGACATTTCAGGAGGGACAAGGTGAGGAAATGGCACATAGACTACCTAACAGCGAATCCCGAGATTAAGACTTTAGGAGCGCTAGCGGTGGTCGGGGGGGATGAAAGTGCCCTAGTGAAACTGGTATCAGAGCTAGGGGAGCCTTTGATACCAGGCTTTGGATGTTCAGATAGGAAGCAAGATTTGACGCATTTATTCCTGCTGAGAGTTGAGATTAGCCGCCTAGAGAGCGAACTCAGTAAAATGGGCAAACTCATTAAATTCCTCCCGAACGGAGATTCTCCATCAACTTAAGCAACAAGACCTAAATCCCTTGGAGTAACATAGAAAACCAGCTTATACCTGTGATAGTCTCTTATCACTTGTCTAGCAGCCTCATCTAAGTTAGGTTCACCATCCCTATACTTCCATCCTCTTTTAATCGCTAAAATCTTCAGTATATCTATGGGCTCTTCCTCCTCTATTCCATATACTCTCTTTACAATCGTAGGATCTGAGCGTATGGCTCTCTTAAGTAGGGCAGCTGCTACTTCTATAGGATTGTTTAGTTCTTCAGGTGGATAACCTCTTATAGCTAGCTCTAATGGATCACCTTCGATGGGTAATACTCCTGGAGAGTCCAGCATGTAGAGGTTCCTGTCTATCCTATATAGCTGAAAGTGTCTTGTATACCCAGGACTACCAGGTACTGGACTTGTAGAGGCAGAGCTCTTTCCTTTTAAAACGTTGATTATAGAACTCTTCCCTACCTTAGGAAAGCCCGCTACAAGTATCTTTACTGGGAGTTCAGGAGCCTCCCTCTTTATGAACCTCCTGAGTTTTAGTGTGCCAAGTCTCTCCCTCGCACTTATATAAGTGGTCTTGTGCCCTTCTTTCTCAAAGAAGAACTTCCACTCCTCTAAAATCTTCCTAGGAACTAAATCGGATTTATTTATGACAACTATTAGCTTCTTACCTCTTCTCTCTACTAAATTCTCCAACTTCCTACTTCTGGTTGTCCATGGATCTCTAGCATCCACTACCTCTAGGACCATGTTGACCTTGTTAAGAGCCGAGTTTATTTCCCTCCAGCTTGCTACTTTCATTACAATCCCTCACGAATTAGAGAATTCCTCCCTTAAGAAACATTGGCATCAACTGAGAGAGCCCCTATTCTTCCTTGAAGAGTCAAGGGACAAGGTTTTCTACTTATTAGGTCATTGAAATCCTGTGAAGTTCGTATATGAGCCATCCATCTCGAAGTATGATTTTGGTCCGAGTCATCCCTTTAGGGGA
>JAGGTZ010000157.1 GCA_021158805.1 Thermoproteota archaeon
GAAGAGGGTGATAATAGTTGATGAGGATGTCGACGTCTCCAACTATATTGAGGTCATGAAGGCTGTCCTACAGAGAGCCCACATACCAGACGATTACAAAATGATCTCCGGAGTTAAAGGTTCCTCCTTGGATCATAGCAATCTGAGGGAAGTCTTAATAGATGGGAAGAAGAGAATTGTCAGACTTCCTCAAGGTAAGATGATAATAGACGCCACCGGTAAAGGGAAGAGGGAGTTATTTGAAAGGCCTAAGAATCCCCTTTTCAGCGAATAGTAATCTAACCCAAATCGAACAGTTTATTTATTCGATTCACTAGGTCCTTAATGGGGGGTAAAAGAGGAGATTGGCTGGCTACCGAGTAATAACTGGGATGGTAAAGACAAACGTCCATGACCATTATATGTTCAAGGTGAGGATGGCTGAGCTAGAATCCCTACTTAGGGCTCTCGGTTACAGGATAGTTGAGAGAATAATTCAAGTAAGGCCTAAGGAGGCTGTTGATTTCGTTTTTGGTAAGGGTAAGGTAGAGGAGATAAGAGAGAAGGTTAAGAGGCTAGATCCTGATGCCTTCGTAATATACAACACCTTATCGAGTAAACAGAAGTGGAATCTCGAGAGGAAGTTAGGTATAGAGGTACTCGATAGGTACGATGTTACATTAATGATCTTTAGAGAGGCTGCTAGCGATGTCCTCTCTAAGTTGCAGATCGAGCTAGCTACATTAGAGAAAGCTTTTCCCTACGTTAAGCTATCTGCTTCCATAAAATATAGGAAGATGAGGGCAGGGTTCAGAGGCGGAGGAGAATACGCTTACCACAGGCAAATAAGGGCTATTCAAAAGAGAATGAAGATCTTGAGAAGGAAAATCGAAAAGTTAAGTAGACAGAAGGAGCTTGAGATCTTGAGAAGACTAGATAGCGGTGCTAGGATAGCTGTCCTCACCGGATACTATAATGCCGGCAAGACCAGCCTTTTCAATGCTTTAACTGGATTTGAAAAGCCGGTAAGCGATATGCCCTTTACTACGCTCTCTAGTAAGTATGGGGGGCTAAATGGCGGAGAGTTATATCTAGTTGACACGATAGGTTTCGTGTTGGACTTGGATCCTCGGCTAATAGCGTCATTCCAGCTTAACCTCTTAGACATAAACTACTCCAATAAGCAAGTTCTAGTCGTCGATGTATCAGACAAACCAGATCTAATGAGAGTCAAGGTGCAAGAGAGCTTGAAGATATTATCTCAGCTCGGTAAGAAGAGGGAAAGTATGGTTGTAGCTGCCAATAAGATAGATCTCGTAACTGATTATGAATACCGTGAGAGGGAGCAAGTCCTTAGGGAGATCTTAGGGGAGGTTCCGATAATCCCTGTATCTGCGAGTCTAGGTGTCGGAATAAAAGATTTGGTAAACGTACTGATAAAGGAGGATTTAGAGCTAAAGGCAGTTGAATAGTCTATTTTTCATAATCGTAATATTTTTATTTTTGAAATTAAGAGAGCTTTGGGTACTGCAAAATGGCTCAGAGAAGTCCGAAGTCTCTAGCTGTAGCTGCAGTACTAGGTGCACTTGGGAACGTATTGGCCATCTTCTCTATGGTTTTAGGGAACATACACCCTCAGATAGCAGTCGATCTATCACATGTAGCTACAATATCGGCTGCCTACATACTAGATCCGATCTGGGCTATGCTAGTGGGAGCACTAATATCAATAGTTCCTTTCGTGAGATTTGGGTTATTAGGGTCGCTCGGTCCCATTGCAGGATCACTAATTTTCCCGGGTAAAGCACTGACAGGACTATTCAGTGGATTGTTAGCTGGTAAAGTAAAACACCCATTTATAGCTCTAACTATAGGATACATTCCGGAAAGTATATTCACTTGGGCTAGCTTTAAGTTGTGGATACCTTTCATCGCGCCAGAAGTCAGTAGTTGGCTCACAGACGCCATTATATTTAGCATCTTAATCAAAGCATGGATTGAAATACTATTCATTGGAGTTATATCCGAAGTTGCCATTCCTAGGATTAGTAGCATGATACCCAATAGCCTTATAGACAAGCCTAGCAATAGAGTATGAATCGGATCTCATTCCATGGCATGGTGAGAACTCAACGAAGTCCATAGCAATGACTTCAGAGGAGTGTATGATTTCCCTCAATATATGGGTCAGTTCTCTCCAAGATAGGCCATCAGGTTCAGGAGTACTTACACATGGCACATAGCAAGGGTCTAGTACATCTACATCGACACTTAGATACATTTTCCTTCCTTTAACCTCCTTTTTGATCTCCGAAATAGCCTGATCCCTGAGGCTCTCTCTGTATAAGACCCTTACATCTTCTCTATCGCTAAGTAGCTTCTTTTCCTCCCATCCAATAGTTCTGACTCCCATTACTAAAGTTCTTGATACAATTTCACTTGCTCTCATAGTAACAGTCGCATGAGAAAATCTCTCGCCCTCGTATTCATCATAAAAGTCTGCATGAGCATCCAATACCACTAGATACTCAACCCCGAATTCTCTAGCTGCTTTTATCGCACCAAGCGATACAGTATGCTCACCTCCAAGAATTACTGGTACCTTACCATCCGAGAGGACGCATGCAACTTTACTGTAAACGGCATCTATCATCCTAGTAGGAGCTATCCCCATAACTGATAGTTCGGGCATTGTATGTATCCCTGATTCCAAAGGAATACAGTCTAGCTCTATATCGTATGGGTCCATGTACCTTGACGCCTCTATGATAGCAGATGGTCCGAATCTGGATCCGACTCCCCAGGAAGAGGTAGAATCATAAGGTACTCCTATTATTACGTATCTGGCCTCATTATAGTTAAAAGGAGCTTCTAAAAAGCAGCCATGGGCTGGACTATCCTCGCGACAGTTCAGAGACATCACCCATTGCTCCAACTGCACTAGTGTAGTTATATTTTTAAATAGAAGATGCCTAAGGGATTAGGCTAGCCCCATTACGGGCATTGCTGGGGTGATCGATATGGCCACCAGAAGAGTTGGGGTTCCTATGACTGATCGGATACTTGAATTCCTTGAGGACAAGAGGCCTGGTCTCAAGGCCAATGTCTGGAAGATCTTTTATCCTATGAGAGATGAGCAGCCCATTGAAGTAAGCGTCAAGCCTGGATCCCTAGCTGGTGAAACCCTCGAACTTGAGTTCGAAGAAAAGAGGCTCATAGTAAAGGAAGAGGCTGTAGAAAGGAGACCTGCTAGGACCGGGGCTGGGGCTTATTAAGCCCCCTATATCTCTTATTTTAAGAGATCAGGACCTTTTTTTGACAATATTTATAGAGAGTTTCCGAGATTTATAATTGGTGCCTGTTGGATGGGCCTAGACGACCACGCAATTATAATTCCAGTCTCTAAACCCTCCAAAGGTTCAGCAGGAAAGACAGGACTATGGAGAGTAGAGAGACCTGTTATCCTTGAGGATCGTTGCATAAAATGCTGGCTTTGCTGGTTGTATTGCCCTGAAGATGTGATTACCGAGGGAGCTAATGGATTCCCTGAGGTCGATTACACCTTTTGTAAGGGATGCGGAGTCTGCGCAGACGTGTGCCCTAAGGATGCAATAGAGATTGTAGAAGAAAAGCTCTGAGAGGTGATCATTATGGGTAAGGAGGGCAAATGGGAGATAATTACCGGCAACCATGCTGCTGCTATAGCGGCTAAGTTATCAAGAGTTAAGGTTGTTCCCGCCTATCCTATTACTCCTCAGACGACTATAGTAGAATATATTGCCTCTTTCATAGATTCAGGCCAGATGGATGCTGAATATATTAGAGTAGAAAGCGAGCATAGTGCGATGGCAGCTGCTATTGGCGCATCAGCAGCAGGCGTTAGGACATTCACGGCCACAGCAAGTCAAGGGCTCCTACTAATGTCTGAGGTGTTGCACTGGGCAGCTGGGTCAAGACTGCCCATAGGCATGGCAGTAGTTAACAGAGCCGTTGGACCCCCATGGAATATTCATGTAGATCATCAAGATACAATGTCCCAAAGGGATACGGGATGGATTCAGATATATGTGTCGTCTAACCAGGAGGTCCTAGATACGATCTTGATGATGTATAAAGTTGCTGAGAATCCTGATGTTCTGCTTCCCTTCATGGTATGTCTTGACGGATTTGTCCTTTCCCATACCTATATGCCTGTGAATATACCACCTCAGGAAGAGGTGGATGCATTCTTACCACAGTATAACCCAACTCACTGGAAGCTTGATCCCGCATCGCCGATAACATTCGGTAACCTAGCTTTACCCGATGAATATCAAGAAATGAGATGGTCCATGGACCTAGCTATGAGAAGAGCCCTAGATATAATAGAAGATGTTGCAGAGGAGTTCTTCGAGAGGTTCGGTAGATATCATGGTGGTGCAGTATGGAAGTACAAGCTGCAGGAGTCGGATTATGCTGTGGTCACAACGGGGACTATGGCTTCAGAGGCTGAGGTCGCTGTAGACGAACTAAGGGAAGAGGGCATAGATGTCGGGCTCCTGAAGATAAGATCCTTTAGGCCATTTCCGCATAGGGACATATCAGAGACTTTAGTCGATAAAAGAGGAGTTATAGTAATAGACAGGAGCATAGCTTTTAGCTCAGGAGGTCCTATAGGTACAGAGATCAGATCTTCTCTGTATAACTTGGCAGATAGACCACCGGTCGTAAATTACGTAACTGGGCTAGGTGGTAGGGACATTACCTACCAAGATATAATGGCCATGGTTAAGGATGCAATAGGGAGGATAACATCAAGGAGAATCAGAAGGCCTTATTACTGGTTTAAGCTGAAACCAGAGTTTGAAAGGGTTGAGATCTCTGAGGAGGTGAGGCTATGACCATAACAATACATGATCTCAGGAAACTGCCTGGATCATATATGCCAGGATCGGCAGCTTGCCCGGGATGCGGTGCAACACTGGCTTTTAGGCTCGTATCCAGAGCTTTAGGTCCTAACACAGTATATATAGTTCCCGCGTGTTGCTTTAGTGTAATTCAAGCGCCTTACCCTAAGAGCGCCATATCTGCGCCCCTCTATAATATAGCATTCGCGGCAGCTGCTGCTACCGCGTCCGGCGTATATAGGGCTTACAAGACAGTTAATAAGGATGTGAACGTTGTAGTTTGGGCTGGAGATGGTGGCACCGTAGATATAGGGATACAGGCGCTATCAGGTGCAGCTGAAAGGAAAGAAGACATCATTTACGTATGTTACGACAATGAGGCCTATATGAACACAGGTATTCAGAGATCCGGTGCCACCCCACTCAAAGCATGGACCAAGACAACTCCCGCTGGGAAGAGGGAAATGCCTAAGGATATGCCTATGATATTAGCAGCTCACAGAGTTCCTTATGTAGCTACCGCAAGTGTGGGATATCCGTTTGATCTCGTGAACAAGTTTGAGAAAGCTAAGAACATAAGGGGATTTAAGTATATACATATACTCTCTCCCTGTCCTCCTGGATGGGACTTTCCTGTTGAAAAGACAGCTGAAGTAGGTAAGCTAGCAGTTGATACATATTTCTGGCCATTATACGAGATAGAAGACGGTAAGCTTAGGATAACCGTTAAACCTAGGAAAAGGCCTCTGAAGGAATTCATAAGACTCCAAGGAAGGTTTAGGACCATCACCGACGAAGAAATAGATGAGCTAGAGAAGATAGTCATGGAGAAATGGCAGTTCCTAGAACATCTCGAGAAATCAGAGAGGGTGTTCTGAAGAGGTAGCTTCTCCGTTACCCTCAGTTATCTTTTTCCTCGAAAGTGTGTAGTAAAGGAAACTGATAGCAAGTGATATCGTAAGGGCCTCGAGTAGCAGCCCTAATATGATCAAGGATATTGCTTTCAGGGCGCCTTCTCTGCTCTTATCCCCTTCAAGTACCCTGAGTGCTTCCTTAGAGAGAGGGTTAAACCAAAGAGTAGTATTAGCATATCTCTCTGCTGCTTCTACAAGTGTGAGAGCCCTAGTATCGTATTCCTCTACATTTATCCCATATGATTTGAAGAATTCAGAGACATCCTTACCGGCTGCTTCACTTAGATATCGCACTAACTCACTTAGCTCACCGATCTTTATCCTCTTACCCCTTACTATGGAGAAGAACTTAGCGTAAACATTGGGCCCCCCATATTCCTCTGCAAATTTCTTCATGAGTATTTCGCTAGCAGCATAGTAGAGCCCGGGGTCTCCGGGGAGACCACCGCCCTTCCATTTTACTAAGAAACTGAAGTTCCCATTTGTATAGGCGATCACTTCCCTGTCTCTAGTTAGGTCCCTTGGTACTTTAAGTCCTAATGCTTCCTCAACTATGATAGCACTTAAATACTGAGCTAGGCCCTCATGGACCCATCTTAGGTCTACACTAAGTCCGGCAGCCTGCATATATTGATGAAGAAGTTCGTGTACGAATGTATTTGGTAGTTCGTATTGGGGCATCCTCACAAGCATGAGGTTCAGGTTTATCTCACCTTGGGTTATAATGTCCGAGGTATATCTGGGGCCTGTGTATCCAAGTGTTGTTATTTCCTCCATAGAGCCAGGGACAAATAATTTCACTCTTATTGGTAGCTCCTCTTTCATAGCGGTATATTTCATGACTTCGGGCAGAATCTTACGGTAAAGCGTAGTGATATTCTCAGCTAAGTCCTCGTATCTGGAGGGATATTTCAGCACTAGTTTACCTTCATGCTTTTCGAGGAAGGGCTGACCGTCCTCCACTTTGAATGAGATCAATACCCTTAACGTATTATTCAGAACGCCATCTAGCTCGTACCTTATAATGCTATACTCTCCCTCCTCTTCTATCTTGTATCCCTTAGGTTCCACTCCGCTAGGTACAAATTGAGAAGGTAGTTTTATGATAACTTCAGCGTCATCCTCAGGGCAGAACCCTATCTGCGTCGAGAAGAAGGCACCATTTGGTTCTACTATCAGCGCTCCAAACCTGTAGCTCCAAGACATCTCGAGAGTAGTGTTCGGCAGATATGAGAAAGAGAAGTTCGAATAAAAGTAGTATTTCGTATTATTGTCTGTACTTATGTTAAGAATCTCTCCAGATAAAACAGTTAAATTATATTCTCTGAATTTAGGGACCAGTACCCATGAAGTCCCTGATGTATTAGACTGAAATTTCGTTGTAATATCTATCCATCCGTTTTCCTTAACTGTGTACGTATAGGTATAAAGTCCCCCCTGCTCTTGAGCTTTAAGTGAGGTGGCATCTCCTAGGAAAGATACTATCGCTAGCAATAGGATCAGATATAGTGTAGTGGCCTGTTTCACCATGGGTTATCGCTAATCCATTAGGTGTTGTCTATTTAATTTATTATAGGCAATTGGCCAGGGGATCTGTTGGAGGTCCTGTTAAAAGACCTTAGATACATAGTAACCCAAGATGAGGATAGAAGAGTATTGAGAGGAAAGGATATTCTGATAAAAGAGGGTTTCATAGAGGAAATAGGCAATATAAAGGGTCCGGTAGACGAAGTGGTAGATTGTAGCGAATACGTTGCCATACCTGGACTAATAAATACACATACCCACGTACCTATGGTTTTGTTCAGGGGAGTAGCAGATGACATAGATCTGTTTCCCTGGCTCCAAGAGAAGATATGGCCCATGGAATCTAAGCTTACACCATACCATATTAAGGCAGGAACTAGACTGGGCTTGCTAGAGGCAGTAAGAACGGGTACCACCACGTTGTTCGATATGTACTTCTTTGAAGGCGTAATAGCTGAGGAATTCGTAAATTTTGGGGTTAGAGGTGTGTTGGGCCAGGCAATAATAGATTTTGGAACTCCTGAGTGCAGTAGCGGAGAAGAATGTCTTAAGTTGGCTGATAACTTTGTCAGTACTTGGATTAATAAGAATAGCTTAGTCGAACCATCTTACGGGCCTCATGCCCCTTATACAGTTTCACCTGAAAGATTAGCAGAGATTGCTGGCAAATCAAGCGAGTTGGGAGTCTATATACAGATACATTTAGCTGAGACAAGGAAGGAGGTCGAGGATTTAAGAGGTAAGTATGGGAGAGGACCAATAGAGCTAGCCCATAGTTCTGGAATATTAGGGGATAAGACGGTTGCTGCACATGTAGTATGGCCTTCTTATGATGAAATGATGTTACTCTCCAGATCAAGAACCTTGGTATCTCATAATCCTGTCAGTAATCTAAAGCTGGCGTCAGGGATCTCTCCTGTCCCGGATCTAATCTCCCTAAATGTTATAGTTACCTTAGGCACTGACGGAGCTGCTAGTAACAACACTTTAGATATGATAGAGACCATGAAGATTACAGCAATATTGCATAAAGCAATAAAGGGAGACCCAACTGTCGTACCAGCCCAGAGCGTGCTGGATATGGCTACCATAATACCCGGCGAGTTCCTAAGGTGGAAAATAGGGAGGATAGTCCCAGGATATGAGGCTGACATTGTCCTCTTGAAGACCAGGGTTCCTTGGTGGACCCCGCTTCATTCTGTGGTATCGCACATAGTGTATTCAGCTAGGTCTACAGATGTCCACTATGTATTCATCGCAGGGAAACCCATTATAGAAAAAGGCCTCCTATCAAGCGAAAGAGAAGAAGAGATCATATGTGAAGCGGAAAAAGCCTCTCTTGATCTCTTAGAGAGGTCTGGGGTAAGCTCACTCTTGAAGAACATGAATTAGATGAGCATAGGTTGGCACGACTATCTTGCAGGTTAAGCCTAGATGTCTTACTAGATCTATGGGGTTATCACCCTCTAGCTCTACGAACTCTCCGAGCCCGTAGACTCTGTCTAAGAATACTCTTAGATTCATCCCATCCAGCTTTATGAGAGTTCTCTCCTTCTTGACTAATACCCTAGCACTAAGCCCGTTTCTCGATAATATTCTCATGAGGGAGTCCTCATCATTTGGGCATTCTTCATCAATACCGAGCTTTGAGAGAATTTTCGAACATTCTCCACTTCCAATAATTCCTTCTATCTCCTCTCTCACCTTCTGCGGTCCTACTCCCATTCTAGGTCCTTTGTAAGTTAGCTTGACAGTGTTCCCTTCCTTCCGCACTCTTAGAACCTTATCAGTTAGTAACAGATTGCATTGATCATCGTCAAAGTATAGATCTTCTTGGGATATTTCCGTTACCACTTTAAAGCTAAATCCTTTGGATTTCAGGATATCTAGAAACTCTTGATGGCTTATTCTAAGCTTGACCTCCCTCTCTATGGGCAATTTTATGCACCCTATAGTGGGAAAGAAGGCGGCGGGGCCCTGGTGCGGGGGGTGGGATTTGAACCCACGAACCCCTAAGGGAGCGGATCTTAAGTCCGCCGCCTTTGTCCTGGCTCGGCCACCCCCGCCACATATGATGAAGCGATATGGCTTTTTATAATTTTCCAATATACCGACACGGGGTGTTTAATTGAGTACGCATACAAGGATTGCCAGCTCACCAATAGCTGTTACTGACGATGAAGTACTTGCTCTTGGCTTTGAAATGATAGGAGTACCAGCCAAAATCATAAGGGGTAGGAGGAACCTGATCAGGTTCTTTAGAGAACATGAGTCGGAACTCCCGCATGTAGTATTCATAAATGAAAGGGTTGCTGAGGAAATTAGGGACTATAGAGAAGATCTCCTCAGAAGAGGTAAAGTAGAGCCTGTTTTTGCTGTAGTACCTGATTTGGAAGGGTCTAGAGGTACACGGCTTAAAGAGCTGGCATCCTTGCTCACTAGAGCCCTAGGAAGTGAGGAGTTAAAGTTGTGAGGTGATACTATGCCTAGGTTAGTGGAAGCGATCATGGAGGCTGAAGAAGAGGCTGCTAAGATCATTAGAGAAGCTGAAGAAGAAGCTAAGAGAATGTTAGAAGAGGCAGAGGCATCAGCAAAGGAGATTTTGGAGGAAGCAAGGAACACCCCCATTGAGGTTTCCATAATAGCAGATGTTGAGAGAGAAGTACAGGAGATCATAGATAAGGCTAGATCGAAAGCTCAGGAGCTAGAAGAACTTTCTGCAGAAAAAATGGAGGCTTTAGTGGAGGAGATAATCAGGGAGGTGCTGGAGGGTGAGTGAGGAGGAAGTAGTTAGCATTGATAGAGAATCTCAGGCTATAATCGAAGCTATAATGAAAATCGCCAAAGATAAGGCAGATGCCATTAGAAAGGAGGCCGAAAAGAGAGCTAAAGAGATCATAGAATCGGCAAAAAGAGAGGCAGAAGAGATACTCAGGTTAAGAAGGGAAAGGGCGGAGAGGGAAATGAGAGAGGAGATCTCCAGAAGGAGAAGCGCTGCTGAGGTAGAAGCGAATCAGATTATCCTTAGGGCTAAGTCAAGGATAGTTGATGAGCTTTTCAGGAGGGTATACAAGCGACTGGTTGACATAGCTGACGGGAAAGATCCTAACTGGAATTATGAGGAGATCTTGGAGAGATACTCCATTAGTGGAGCTAATGCTCTTGGAGAAAAGGAGGTGCTACTAATGGGAAGGGAAAAGGACAAATACCTGTTAGAAAAGGTAGCAGAGAAACTTTCCTCAAAAGGTATAAAAGCCTCGGTAGATGACAGGAGTATACCTACTATAGGAGGCGTCGTAGTAAGGGATGCTAAGGATGAAAAGAGGTACTACAATACGTTTGACGGTAGACTGAGGGCATACAAGGAGATGAAAGAGATAGAAATCATAGAAAAATTGTTTGGGGAGGTGAGTTAGGTGTCCGAACTTATCTACGAAAAGAAAGGCGTTATTGTTCATATAAAGGGACCTGTAGTGATTGCTGAGGGCATGAGAGGTGCTAGGATAAGAGAGGTAGTGTATGTTGGGGATGAGAGGCTTATTGGCGAGATCGTTAGGATAGAGGGGGATAAGGCGATAATACAGGTTTATGAGCCGACAGGAGGAGTTAAATCTGGCGAACCGGTGGAGAGGACTGGTGAGCCCTTATCTGCGGAGCTAGGACCTGGTTTGTTGGGCCAAGTGCTGGATGGTCTGGGTAGGCCCTTAGAGGTTATAGCCGAGAAGGCAGGTGGTCCCTTCATAACTAGAGGAATAAAGGCGCTTACCCTACCCAGAGATAAAAAGTGGCACTTTACACCCCTAAAGAGGGTAGGGGATGAGGTCGTATCTGGAGATGTACTAGGAACCGTCCCTGAGGGATCTATCATCCACAAGATAATGCTACCACCGACAATAGAAAAGGCAAAGATTCTCGAAATAGTACCTGAGGGAGATTACACCATAGAAGAACCCATCGCAATAGTCGAACATATAGGTGGGAAGGAAGAAGTACACATGTATCACAAATGGCCCGTAAGGACTCCAAGGCCATTTAAGGAAAAGCTTGCCCCAGTAGAGCTACTTGTAACCGGCCAGAGAGTTATAGACACATTCTTTCCAATAGTAAAGGGAGGTACCTCAGCTGTCCCAGGGGGCTTCGGTACCGGGAAGACCGTCACACTACATCAAATCTCCAAGTGGGCTGATGCAGATGTGGTGGTGTATGTAGGATGTGGAGAGAGGGGCAACGAGATGACCGATTTACTCCACACATTTCCTAAGTTGGTAGACCCAAAGAGCGGTAGACCTCTACTAGAGAGGAGCGTCCTCATAGCCAATACCAGTAACATGCCAGTCCCAGCTAGAGAAGCTAGCATCTTCATGGGAATCACATATGCAGAGTATTATAGGGACATGGGCCTTCATGTGGTACTTACTGCTGATTCTACCTCGAGGTGGGCTGAGGCCTTGAGAGAGCTCAGCTCTAGGCTAGAAGAAATACCATCTGAGAGGGGGTATCCTGCCTACTTACCGGACTATATAGCTTCGTTCTATGAGAGAGCGGGTAGAATTAAAGTGAGTGGAGACAGAGATGAGCTTGGTTCTGTGGCTGTAATAGGCGCCGTCAGCCCATCGGGAGGAGATCTAAATGAGCCGGTTACCCAACATACCATGAGGTATGTTGGTGCGTTCTGGGCCCTAGATAAGGACCTCGCATTCAAGAGACACTTTCCATCAATAAACTGGCTCAGAAGCTTCTCTAAGTACACATCAGGGCTGAAGAACTGGTGGATAGACAATACCGGCCATGACATGATGGCCTACAGAGATAAGGCTATGGACCTACTTCAGAGAGCCTCAAGCCTAGAGGAAGTGGCTAGAGTAGTTGGAGAGGCCGCTTTATCAGACGAAAATAGGTTGGTACTCTTATCAGCGGAGCTCATTAAGGAAGGATTCCTCGTCCAGAATGCGTACCATGAAGTAGATACCTATTGTTCACCAAAGAAGCAAGCTTTACTCTTGAAGACCCTACTTGAATTCTACGATAGGACAAGACCTATGATAGACGCAGGTGTACCCATATCTAGAATAGCTGAAATGAGATCGCTTGGAGCGTTGAGGAGGCTCAAGTTCATTCCTGAAGAGGAGTTCGAGAATGCAGTCAAGGAGGCACTAGCTCAGCTTGAGTCTGAAATCTCATCTTTGTTGGCGGAGGTGAGATGAAGTGTCAATACATGGTTTGATATATAAGGGGATTGACCAAGTTAAGGGCCCCTTAGTTATAATGAGGGGAGTTCCAGGTGCC
>JAGGTZ010000046.1 GCA_021158805.1 Thermoproteota archaeon
ATCGTGGCTGTTGGACCGGTCTCGTTTGCTAGAACACCCCTTCCAATAATTTTTGGTCTAGCCAGCTCATTTATACTGACGCTAGTCGTGAATAGAGAGTTGAACATCAGGGCCCTTAAGATCTCCCTAATTTGGGCGGTCTTCACTTTAGTAATAATGCTTCCTAGGACCTTCCTAGACACTACTGTTACTGCTTACAGCTTAGTTCTGCCACCCATGAGGGTATTCTCTAGCATATTCATATTATCGACGTGTGTTCTACTCGTTGGCTTCAACAGACTGATTACGGGCGCTATCAGGTTGGGTATCCCGAGGGAGCTGGTTATATCCATAGAGCTAATGATTGCCCAGGTTTCAAAGCAATTGGTAGAATTGGGTCGGCTAGTAATAGCTAAATCATCTAGGTTATTCTCGCGTAAAGGATTGTTGGAGGAGTATGGAATCCTCTCAACAGCAACCTCAGAACTCTTTATTAGGGGACCAAATAGAGCCTTCAGGCTTTCAACAGTCATCGAAAGTAGGTTATGGACAGATCTAGATTATATGAGGCCGTCATCCCTAGCAGAGACCGCTATCTTTTTGATAGTACCACTAGCTAGCTCCTTAGGCCTGCTATTAGAGGTGTTCTATGGATGAAAATAGAGGTAATAGACGTACACTACAGCTACCCCGATGGAACACCAGCTCTTCAAGGAGTAAGCTTAGAGCTAAGGTCAGGAGAGGTAGTATCACTTCTGGGGCCTAATGGATCAGGAAAAAGCACCCTCCTCCTAATCTTAGCGGGTTTGATCGAACCGCTCTCTGGGGAAGTACTCCTTAATGGGGAGAGGATAAGCTCGTTAGGTACCAGATATAGGAAGATGTGTGGCATCCTCTTCCAAGATCCTGTTGATCAGCTACTAGCTCCTATAGTAGAGGAAGATGTTTCTATAGGACCGAGACAGTTAGATCTTCCCGAAGAGGAAATTAAGGATAGGGTTGAGTCTGTTCTATTGAGATTAGGAATTATTGACATACGTGGGAAGTCTCCTTACAAGATAAGCTATGGACAAGCTGCAAAAGTTGCTCTGGCTGGATTATTAGCGCAGGACCCTGATATTTACCTATTAGACGAGCCCAGTTCCTCTCTAGACTTATATGGCGTATCTTTCTTAATCGAGCTCATACAAGAACTACGTGATCAAGGGAAAATAATAGTTGTTGCTTCTCAGGACTCAGAACTGGTTGCGGAGATATCTGATAGGGTTTATCTACTGGATAGAGGCAGGGTTGTTTCAGCAGGTAAACCCGATAGGGTCTTAACTGACATAGAGATGCTGACTAGCATTGGAATAAGGCCACCAACCACCGTAAGGATCTTCTCTAAGGTTTTCCCTAACGCTAAGGAAATCCCAGTAAGGGAGGAAGATCTAATCAGAAAGATACGTGATTTTCTTTACCTTGTACTCGAAAATCGTTGAATTGAGCCTATTACCCATGATCCCTGAGAGGTATCATGAAGGGCTTCACAACCTCTATTCCCCTCATCCTTTGGATCTCCTTTACTAGCTCTCTAGCCTTTGACATGGGCCCTGTAATTATAACGACCTCTAGGCACATGTCTTCACTGAGGTGTATATGGGATGTAGACCTTATGATATCTGTAAAGTGGTGCTGCACATGAGACACTCGATCCGAGGCTTCGTCATGCCTATAAACCATAGTCAAAGAGCCAACTACCCATGTATCCTCCTCTTTCACCAGCCACATCCTCTCTCCAATATAGAGAGAGATGGCCTCTGAGATTGCTTTAGAACGGCTATTTATACCTAATTCTTTTATTAGACGGTCTAGTTCCTCCAGTACTCTGCGAGGGAGGGAGATTCCTGTCCTAACAACTTCGGACATTATACGCACCTTCTTGTCCACTGGTTATGGAAAATTAAATTATATCTGTTAACAGTTTAACGTTAGAACAACTTTGTATCTTAATTGATATCTAAAATTGGGCTTGATATCAACATCTAAATGCCGGGTCTACTATGCTCTAGAATACGGGTTGAGGCCAGTAAAATTCAAGGGTGAGTTATGAATGCAGTATAGGTCTTGAAGATCTATCTCCGGTCGCTACCTCACGACGATTTGGTATGTCTAATATAAGTATCAAGATACCTGCCGCTGGCTTGAAGCAGTGATGTAGGAATTATTTTATGTGTTTCACAAGGCTGTATCTGTTTTTAGGGATATACAAGTAGCTATAAATCTTTTTTAAATTCGTAAAACTATATATAGCGGGTGATGCAATGCCACTCGTTAAGAAGAGAAGAGAACTCCCCCTAAGGGTCGAGGACATAATGAGCGTCCCGCCTGTTACAGTAGATATGGATACCTCTGTGGAAAAAGCCGCTAAGGTTATGGACGATAATAGTATCAGCAGCGTCATGGTTGTCGACAGGGATGGGAAGCTGATCGGAATATTTACAGATAGAGATCTTAGATATGCTGTAGCAGGAGGTAAAGTTGGCAAGGAGCTACCAATCCACATGATGATGACCGAAAACCCGATAACGATCTCCCCCGGTGCCTCCATCCTAGAAGCTATGAGGAAGATGAGGGATGCCGATATAAAGCACCTCCCAGTAGTCGATAAGGACAATAAGCCACTAGGCATGATAACTATGAGAGATATCTTAGATGCGGCTTGGCTCTTGTTGGAAGTGATTGCCCCCGCCTAAGCTACTCACACCCCTCCTTTTTCGGGATAAGTGTATGTTCGTGATAGTCTAGAGAGACAGGGACCTTACTACCTCTAGGGCTCCTAATTCTGGTCCCTAAGAGCATAAAGAATTAGCTTGAGAACATATCCTCTACTTTTCCTGTTTTGGGATTCCATACTTTCAGTTTTACCCCCTTTTTCTCCTTTGGTTCTATAAGGAGATGCCTACTCCTAGTCTTAGTTGGAATAATAAAGTACTCATCAACCTTACCGTCGTCATGATAGAGAACGAGTTTGTATTTGTCCTCCGTCCTCTCCTTAGTCAATGGATCTCTGTACTCTATGAGAGCGAACTTCCCCCTAGAGACAATAGTTCTAATCTCTTTCTTTCCCCTCTTACTTATAGTCATTGCTTCCTCTAGATCCTCCATACGGAATCCCTTTTCTAGGGCAATTCCCTGCCATTGAGATATTCATTTAACCATTTTCTGATTGATAGGGGATTTACTCCCCTACCATTCTGGAGGGCTGTTGACTGATTAATAGCCGGGTGAGTTAGTATTTCCTCTCGTAAATATATCTTCTTTACTCATCTTCACCCTAAGCATATCTCCCACAGTGGGCCTACCCAACTTTTCATACTCATCTACCGTTAGGGTTATGGTAACTGTGGGAACTTGCATCTGGCTAATACCGGTAACAGGTAGCTTCATGTACTTTTCCATGGCTCTAACTACTTGAAACATCATTGCTTCCTCCTCGCTTTCAGGCGGCGGTACCTCTTCAACACCTTTAGGCCTACTTAGAGAAACTATTATACCTGAAGGGGTCTTCCTGACTTCTGTGACTTCTAGGTATAGATCTAACATAGCGATCTTGAGTGAAGAGGAGGATTCGCATATAATATTTCCTACGAAGGATCTTGGCCAGGGGAAATTAGGCTCTTCCGTTGCATTGATCCGTGTCTACCTTAGGGATAGATTATACAGATATATCTGAAAGGGGTGTAGATTTCTCCTGATCGATGAGCTAATCAGAGGCGCTATTGTTAGCATACCATAGTCTAACTCCTACCTTACACCTAAGTTTAGCAGTAAGGCATGTTCCCTAAATTCAAACCCTCTTGGGCAGGGGAGGCAGGACCCTCCTCCTTCTCCCTTCCTCTATTATAGCTTTAGCCAGTTCTACTGGAGAGTTATAGCCATCTGGGAAATCCTGTCTCTCTGAGTAAACCCCTACTATTGGTGGGGAGAGTCCTGAGATAAGAGAATTCGCCTCCTTTGCGCTCCAAACTGAGAGAGCCTTTAAAACATCCCTCCTATCTGAAACTAGTTTTTGAAATCCTAGGAGGACTAGGACATCAGGTTCTACCGGAGAGAGGCAGCTAATTCTCTTCTTAATATCTTCTAGGTTGTCAGGTACGAATGTAGTCGTGTAAACTAGTCTATTAGTTGAATAAGCAAGGGTTATGCCAGCTCCAGCCTCAGCCAGCTTCTTAAGCTCCGAGGGTATGTTTACCTTCCTCAAGTAGACGGCTGAGGATACCCTGTAGCCGGAACTTGCGAGCATATTAACTAATGGTTTGTAAAGCTCCTCCTTCTTCCCACCTAACAGGGCAACAATCATCATGTTACCACCCCGGCCATTTATCAGCAGCTATGAACTTGGTGAGCGCCATCATAACCCCGTGGGTATAGAGGTCCGTCCTACTAACAGCTCCTCTTGTAAAGTATCCTATGGCACCTTCATCTCTCTTTATATCAGGCTTCCCACTCAATTCAGCCATGAGCTTACCAAGCTCTACGCCCTTTAACAGGTGTGGTAAGAAACTTTTGGGGCACTCGAACCATCCGCTAAAGCCAGTTCCATACATACCATCGTATCTCTCGATCCAGACGAAGCCAGCGCAGTAGTATCTGCCTGCCATGCTGAAGACCCCACCCTCAATGCCGACTCCGAAATCGGCGTTTAACTTTGCTAAAGCTTCCTTTGCCCTGTTTCTCGCCCCTATTATCGCTTCCTCTCCTATTGGCTCGTCTGAAACTCCACTTTTGACTTTCACTGGCTCTACTTGCACCTCCCAGATTTTAGAGAATGCCCTCTTTACTGCCTCAACCTTCACCGGGTTAGTTGAGCCAACTGCCACAAGTAACTTCTTATCCACAGGCATCACCGTGAAAATCATGGGAATAACTTATTATTGCTAAGGATGTAGATACCCGGTGATAGTTTGTCCACCGATGTAGAGCAGGAGATCGAAAGATACCTGAATCAGATGAGAATAAAATTCCAAAAGGAAGAGGGGGTCTTCGCTTCCCTATGGAGGGTAGGGGATGGTGAGTACTGGGTCCTAGTTTTTGTAGGAGATGAGTGGGTAGCCATAAGAACTACCATACTAGAGAAGGAACAGGTCCCAAACAGTCTAGACTTCTACAAGAGCCTGCTTAACGCACACTACAAGCTCGCAGAGGTTAGATATGATGTAGATGATGATGGAAACGTTGGATCTACGAAAACCCTGCCGATAACGGGTCTAAACTTCGATAACTTCTCCAGCGAATTTAACTCTGTAGTATTTGCAATAGATTATTTCAGGCAGGAAATTGCGCCTAAATTTGATATCCAAGTTTAGGCTCTTCCGCCACTTTTTTGAGATAATATCGCCTAACTGTGTTATCGGTTAGCTTCCTTGATTATCTCTCTTCTATGAATTCATCCACAGCCGTCCCGAAATGCCTGGCCTTTTTCTCCTCCACATATACCAGTATTTTGTCCCCAGGCTTAACTTCGGTCACTGGAAGTGGGCTTCCATCTGCCCTCGTCAAAGGTACTGTTTCCGCAAGCTGAAGGACGGCCCATCCTTCAGCAGCATTGGCCTTAGCCCTTATAAGTACCATAGGCCTCCTCTCCACCTTGGCTCTTCCAACGGAAACTATCCTTCTTCTTCCATCCTTATTCACTGCCAGCACACCCAAACCCGATTTAACCTCCGAGAGGTACTTTGTTTTACCGCCCGGGACAAGAACATAGTTGGAGACAGCCCCAGCATTGACCCTAAATTCCCTAGGAGATGTGAATGGGGATTTTATGTTTTCACTATGAACAAGTAAGAAGAAGGAGGCTGAACCTCCAACTAACATTCCCTCTCCAGGCTCTAATATTGAGGTAGTGTCGATGCATACCCTGTCACCCAATCCGACCTCCCTCACCTCCAAGACCTCGGCCTCTACCAATTCCAAGGGATTAACCTCCTCAAATAGTCTTATCACTGAGTTAAGCTTTGATATCGAGTCTATGGGCATCACGACCCCTTTAACACCCACTTCAAGCACTCCTAAGAGTGACCTGGCTTCCTCCACGCTATTAGCAATAGCATAGATTTTATCTCCTCCCAACTCAGCTATGATGTTTTCAAGCGGGATTATCTTCCAACCCTCGCTGTCTATGAGTACTTTGCTCCTAGCAGCTACTTCTTCGACTACCTTCAGGTCCTCAGGTCTCCTTATCCTAACTAGAGTTAGGCCCTCTTGGGAGTATTCAGGCCATTCTTTGACATCTACTACTAAATCAGGGCTTATTAATTCTCTAATATTAGTAGCAACATCTTCAGAGAGAGCTACTACTTTAATACCCGTCTTGCTTGCCTTATCTATAACTTCAGGAGTCGATCCATCACCCAAGAGCATAAGCTCCTTCATAAGCATCTGGCAAGGGAACGGCCAAACGTTATTTTAGTTGAGTACAGGTGTGATTGCACTACCTCCTCTGTAAAAAGGTTCCCCTGACAAATTTCTCCTTAAAGGAGGGCTCTGAAGCTAGATCAACGTGAATAACTTCCGATCTAATCTTATCAGCTATTTCTCTACTCTTTTTGTTGAGCAAGAGAGTTTTAGCTCCTGATAAGGCAGCATTTCCAATGGAAACCACCCTATTTGGATCTATATCTGGAAGAAGACCTATTTGGATTGCATCCTCGGGATCTACATTGCTCCCGAAGGTCCCAGCCATGTATATTGCATCTAGCTCGGTAGCTTCTAGAGAGGATTTCTCTAGTAAAATTCTCCAAGCTGAGTAGACAGCAGCTACCGACTTCTGGACCTCCCTAATATCGAGTTGTGTCAGTCTAATGGGGCCAAGTGGTCCCCTTGCTATCTCTATATCCTTACCCTCAACAATCCTTCCATTGTGGGAAATGATTCCATTTCTCAGCATTTCCGCTATGGCGGAGATGAGACCAGACCCTGTGAATCCTAGGGGCTCTCCTTGTACCTCGATTTCAAACACACCATCTCGCATTCTAACCCTAGTGATACCACCCCTAAC
Organism: Thermoproteota archaeon; assembly: GCA_021158805.1. Taxonomy (GTDB): domain Archaea; phylum Korarchaeota; class Korarchaeia; order Korarchaeales; family Korarchaeaceae; genus Korarchaeum. Next base: position 7,019 of record JAGGTZ010000046.1, read on the forward strand.
CCCCCCCACCCCCGATGGTACATTCATCTCAAATGCTGAACCGGCTGGGGCGCTTGTTGCCAATATCTTCTCCTCTGTTAACAGAAGTACTTCTGAGTTCGTTCCCAGGTCTATGAGGAGAGAGGGTCTCCTGACATTAAGCAGCTCTAAGGTGATTAGGTCCGCTAAGGCGTCCGACCCCACAAATCCCTCAAGAGGAGGTGGTATTAAGGCCCAAGCATCTCCTAGCTTCTGAAAACCAATTTCAGAGAGTGGACCGGAGGTCCAGTGCTTAATTGGTGGTCTGAAGGGTGCTTTAGCCAAGGTCTCCACATCAAGGCCGAGGAGAAAGGCATGCATGACGGAGTTTCCAACTATGGCTACGGAGGATATCTCTTCTACCCCTACACCCGATGCTTCAGATAGCTTGTAAGCTAGTTCCTCTATACCTGATATGGCTAAGCTCTTTAGCTCCCCGAGCTCGCCTTCCAAGGCAAATTCAAGCCTAGTTATTATATCGGCTCCCTTGGATATCTGAGGGTTCCTGATAAACCCCTCTACTAAAGTCTCTCCACTCTCTAGATCTAACAAAGCTCCCGAGATATTTGTGGTTCCAAGATCTATAGCTAACCCCAGTAGAGATCCATTTTCCCTGAACCCAAGACCCTCGAAGGAGATTGATGGTCTCCGTAATGCCCGAGTAAGAGCCATGTCTCCTTTCCTGAATTTTGCTATCACTGGATCAAGCGGGATCTCGGGCATTACTCCTGATACCGTAGCCATAGGAGCTATCTTAGGCAGCTCTACCTCTACATCTCCCAGTATTCTCGCCTGACATGCTAGTCTATATCCCTGCTTGAAGGCTTTGGTCAGAGATTCCTCCCTAGTAGGTTCTGATAGCATACCGGAGAGTACACGGACCGCACAACCTCCACAGTAGCCTGCACCACCACAGGGCAGGGGGAAGGTTATTACTCTCCTCAAGGCAGACGAGAGTAGCTCCCCTTCACGAACCTCTATCTCTACATTTATGGGGAGCACTCTTAGCTTAGGGATCGAACCACCTCCGAAATCAGTTTTAGCTTATTTATAGCAATATTATAGGCGTTAGGACCAGCGGCTTTAAGGCCTCCAAAACCACAGTCTCCACTAACGAGATCTACTCTCTCCAGACCAAACCTATCGATTATCTCTATTAGGAGTTTCCTTACCTCCTCTATGGTCTCAACATCCACGCTCTGGGCGCTCACGATACCTGGAGATAGTACCTTGCCTCCCTCCTCTAATGCCTCCTTGGAGAACCTGTCGAGGTTGGACCTAGAGTCGTAAAATTCATGACTTAGGTAGGTGACTGGAACCTTCATTAGTATCTCTGAGAGCCTAGGTGAGATTTTTCCGCATATATGCGTACCCTTTTCTGCCTTTACCCCGGAGAAAATTAGCTCATATGCTTCCAATATATCAGATTCCTTATAGTCGAAGAGTATCCTCCTACCTACCAACAGGCCTATTACCGGCTCGTCCACGAAGATTACACCAAAGCCGAGCTCATCCATTCTCTTAGCTATCCTCGAGACGTAGGGAATCAAGAATTCAAATATTTTCTTCTTATCCGTAATGAGGGAATTGAAAATGCCTCCCTCTCCTGTTTCGATTCTGCTAGCCAGGGTAAATGGTCCTGTTATGGGCATCCTAGCATGAGATAGGTCGAAACCCCTCTCCCTCGCCACATTGATAAACCAATTGACTTCTTCCATCTCAGGCAGCTCCGGCTCACCTTCTAATCGGATGGGATTGTATTTTCCTCCCTTGATCTTTTTGAGATAACCCATCTCCTCCAAAGGGTCTAGGTACATGTCTGTAAATGGCCTTAGCTGGGGAACGGGAGGTACTGTTATACCAGCTTCTACTGTGTCCAAAAAGGCCTTTTTGAGGTTACTGAGGCTGTGATCTAGTGGGTAGCTTCCTACATGAGAGGTTCTCATTCCGTCTGCACCTAACGCCTTAATAGATCCAAACACATAAACCTGATTAATGGAGTGGATAGATACAAAAACTAAGCTTACCTGCCTGCTCGGACATCCTATTTCACATTCGGTCTCACCAGCCATACATAATGCTTCTTATCACGAGATGGGATTGAATGCCATCTATTTAGCTTTTGATGTGATCAATCTACCAAAAGCTATCGTTGGTCTACAGGAGATAGGTGCTGTCGGATGTAACGTGACCATCCCCCATAAGGAGGAAGCTTGTAGGCTCATGGATTGGTTAAGCGAGGAAGCCCGAGAATCAGGAGCTGTGAACACAGTTAAATTCGAAGATAGATTGCTGGGGTATAACACAGATGTTAGTGGTGTCCTCTATAGTTTGGAATTGCTAGACCTCGGGCAGGTTGATTCCGTTCTCCTATTGGGAGCTGGTGGGGCGGCCAGATCAGTTTTACTTGGAGTTAGGGAAAGGGCCAGGAAGGTATTCGTAACATCTAGAAATATCGAAAGGGCTCGAAAGATTCTTGAATTATGTGTTAGGTTGGGGTTAGATGCCGAAGCAGTCCCTTGGACGGAAAGAAACAGCTACTTGGAGAAGATAGACTTCTTGATAAACGCTACCCCCGTCGGGACTGAGGAGAGGGGAATTCCCATTAATCCAGCCCTCCTCAGAAAAGGTTGTTATGTCTTCGATCTAGTGTACAATCCGCCGAGGACTCCATTGATAGAGGAAGCTCTGAAGAAAGGGTGTAAAGCCATCGGAGGTCTCCCTATGCTCATTAGGCAGGCAGCTGAGGCGGAGAAGATATGGTTCGGAGTGGAACCGCCGGAGGATGTAATGATGAGGGCTGCTCTCAGCTACTTAGGTGTCAGGTATGAGGTCTAAGGTTCTGGTAAATGGGGCCTTTACCGTTGTGAATGCCATCGCCTCTTGGAAGGGCGCTGCCATAGGTCTAGACTTCAATGTGGAGGCAAGAGCTGAACCTCATGAGTGCATAGAGGTGGAGCCGGATACTCCCCTCATTAGAGAGAGTGTTAAGCTTGCAACCTCTCGGTTAGGCGTTAAGGGAGCTAAGGTCGAGGTTAGGTCTGAGATCCCTGTAGGCTGGGGCCTTAAGAGCAGTAGTGCTGCATCTAATGCGGCTGTACTGGCAGTACTATCGGTTTACGAGGATAGGCCTAACCTACTGGAAGCCCTAAAGCTGGCCGTAAAGGCCTCTAGGATATCTGGTGTCACTATAACTGGTGCTTTGGATGATGCCGCTGCCTCTATGTTTGGAGGTTTTGTAGTGACGGATAATAGGAAAGATGAGATATTGCTAAGGGTCCCAATTAAGGAAATGGAAGTAGCTATACTCCTACCAGAAGGAGACGCGATGTTGACATCTAGCATTGATGCGGAAAAACTAGCCAAGTTTGCGAAAATTGTTGATATGCTAATTGAGACCCTTCCCTTCAGGATTTGGGAGGTTATGACCCTAAACGGTCTCCTTTACTCACAGCTCCTAGGATATAGTGTCGAGCCAGCTCTAAGAGCCATAGAGAAAGGAGCTCTAGGCGCAGGACTCTCTGGAACGGGGCCAGCAATAGTGGCTGTCTGTAACCCCTGTGATGAGATAGTAGAGGAGTGGGGGAGTTACGGCGACGTTATAAGGAGGAAAATAACGAATAGAAGAGCGGAGATTAGTAAGGAGGATTGATTTCATCCCATCTAGCGATCTTTATGTTGTATTTAACGAAATCAGGTAGTAGTTTAAAGTATGTAGGCTTCATATACCTCTCATCCCCAAGTACAAAGATTCCCTCATCCTCCTCGGATCTTATGACCCTCCCCATAGCTTGGGAGGCTCTCCTAAGTGCAGGAACTACATAAGCTAGATATCTACCTCTCCTTTTTCCGTAGACCCTCTGATTATACTCTATGTAAAGTTTGGTCTTGGTGGTGAGCCTGTCAAAGGGTATCCCGAGTAGAAAGACCCCATTGAGCTCCTCTCCTGGAAAATCAGCGCCTTCAGCAAATCTTCCCCCAGCAGGGGCAACTAATAGGCCTTCCTCCCTCTTACTGGGTAGGGATTTGAAATCCCTTAATATCTTGCTTGCCTCGTCACCTGGCATATCCCTCCTCTCTATGAAGAGTATACGACCATGTCTGTCAGCTAGCTCTTTTATGCCTCCAATAATCTCCTCTTGCACACGATAGCTGGCTGTAAATATGGCAAGGTTGCCAGAGAGGGAAAGAAACGCGTCTAAAACCTTCAGATATCTTCTTATCATTTCATCAGTGAGTTTTTCCCCTTTAGTGCTTATTCCCCTAACCATAAGGCTTCTAACCCTTTCAGGATCGGCCATAGATGGTATAGTCATCCTGCCGTACTCTTTAACTCCAGTGGTCTCCGCAAAGGCTTCTATTGGTTCTAGAGTTCCAGACATGAAGACCACGGAGTAAAAATCATCCCATATCCTACTTAGTAAATCCCGAGCCCTCATATCCCATACTTCCAGTTTTATCTTTCCCTCCTCTTTTGTGTATATATAAGCGACTCCCTCCTCTCCCTTCTTCTCTAAGGCAACTACTAGAAAGTCGCCCAGAGAATTTAGATACGATCTAGGTTCCTTACCTCTCTTCATTTGATCTCTGTAGACAAGCTCTGTGAGCCCATAGATCTCCCTTATATCATCTGGTCTGATCCCAGTCTCCTCTAGCAGTTGATCTATATCGTAGATCCCATCCTCAGATACAGCTATTCTGGACATAAATTCCGCTAGGGAAATTATCTTCTCCCGTAGCCCAAGCTCGTCATCAGGATCATATCTCTCAACTTCCTGCAATGCCCTACGAACACTAGTCAGCGTTATATGCTTGCTGTTCATTTCCATGGCCGCTGAATGGATGTTATGTGCCTCATCCACCACTAGGATGGAATGTCTGAATGGAACCTTATGTCTTATAACCCATCCAAGGGGGGAGAGTATGTAGTTGTAGCTTAGGGAAATTACATGGGAGTATTCAAGCAAGAGTATCTGTAAGAAGTAAGGGCATATCTTAAGTCCCTTAGCCAGCTCAAATATCTCTGAGAAGGTCATGGGCTTGTTGGGTATTGGGACCTCCTTCATTCTCCTTAGATTCTTGTGGTAGGGGCAGGTATTCCTCTTCATTCTACAGAGTGTGCTCACGCCCTCATAGCTTGCTATCCCTTTCTCCCTAGCTAGTAAACACATATCCCTCTTACCCCTGAAAGAGAGACCAAAGACTTCTCTGTGCTCATTTATTACCTTGAGCTCTTCTATGGGTCTGTCAGTCTCATTACCAGTCCTTACGGCCCATATTATCGAACCGTCCATTCCCTCTATTACGGGTAAAAGAGCAGCCAGTACTACAGGAGTCTTGCCGAAGCCAGTGGGAGCATGTAGGCAGAAGCTAATGCCCTTCTCGGCAGCTTCCCTGATAGCCTCGACCGCCTCCGACTGATGAGCCCTAGGTCTGTAGGGGAAGTACTCCAGTACCATCTATGCCTTAACTGAGAGAGACAATAAAAGATGTTCCCCGTCATAAGCACGACTTTCAAGCATTAGGGAGTATTGCCTAACTGTGCCCTAACCTAGAATGTAATATGGTTATATGCCTTCGAGGGGATAATAGAGCGGTGAAGGTGAAGAGGTTCCCTTACGGAGTGCTAATAGAGGATATACTCGTTATAGCCGATCTGCATTTAGGATACGAGGACGCTTTGAGGGAGAGGGGGATTGAGCTTCCGTATGAACAGTACCCTTGGATAAAGAAGGAGATCTTAAGATACCTAGGAGAGTGTACTCCAGAGCTACTGGTATTGAATGGTGATATAAAGCATGAGTTCGGAGGAGCATTAAGTCAGGAGTGGAGAGAGGTCTTAGATCTCATAAGATCTGTAAAGAAGGAAGGCGTTAGATTGGAGGTGGTTAGAGGGAACCATGATAACTTCCTGATCCCCATCCTACTTAAGGAGGGCATTAGTATTAGGGATCCCTATCTCCTAATCAATGAAGTGATGTTCTTTCATGGACATAAGGACCTTTTAGCCATTCCTGACGGTGTTAAATTAATAGTAATGGGACATGAACATCCAGCCATAGCGATCAGAGATGAAATCGGGGGATCTCTGAAGTTCAAGGCCTTCTTGGAAGGTGAGTACATGGACATCAAACTTATGGTGGTACCTGCCATCTCCCCTCTAGCTCCGGGCACTGACCTACTAAAGGTAGGTAAGGATGGATTACTCTCGCCCCTTTTGAGAAGATCCGATCTAGATAGATTCGTTGTCTATATAGTTGATGAGGAGATAGGTATAGAGAAGCTGGGTCCTCTTGAGATAGTGAAGAAAGCTGTTGGATCCTTATGAGTAGGCTCTGAAGTAATAGTACATTAGTATGGGTGTTGCCATAAGTTGGAGGATTTTAATGTCCGGCGTTCCTAATAGCAATCGAGGACGAGTGACCTCCTAATGTCTTCCGAGGTGTCCTAATGGCAAGGAAGGAAAAATGCGCGATATTTGATATAGATAACACTATTTTTGATGCTAGAGAGAGATTTTATCTCGTTATCAAGAGATTTGGTGTTAGATCCCCAAGAGAGTTACCTTTAGAGCTACAAAGGGAGTTCTGGAAAGAGTTCATAAATCCTCACATGTTTCATTTAGATAGGCCGATAAGCAGGACCATCGAAATGGTACTGGATGCCAAGAGGAGGGGGCTTAAGGTAGTATTGGTGACTGGGAGATACGAGTCTGTTAGAAGGGAGACTGAGTTACAGCTAAGGATGGCTGGGATCCCCTTCGACAAGCTGATAATGAGACCTGATAATAACTTCCAAAGGGATAAGGAACTCAAGCCTTTCCTACTCAGGGAAGTGGATTGTGAACCAGTGGAATATCATGACGACGATCCTGAAACCCTCACAGAGATAAAGAAGATGTATCCTAACGCCATTTACTTCCTGCACAGACCTGATGGTACCTTTTCGATAATCTAATGGGATAGTTAGTCAGGAGTGGTTTTCGATGCTTAAATACCCTTCCCCCTAAAAGTGAGTGGATATGATAGCCAGGGCCCTCAGGGAGTACAGCAAAGATGAAGTGCTCGCTGTCCTACATCCAGCCGTAGCCATGTGGTTTGATTCGAAGTTCCCTGATTTAAGCCCACCGCAAAGGTATGCAGTCATACCCATCCACGAGGGTAGAAACGTCTTGGTAACTAGTCCTACAGGCACCGGAAAGACCTTAACCGCCTTTCTCTCTATAATAAGCCAGCTGCTAGAAATGGGAGAGGAAGGAGAGCTTGAGGATACGGTTTACGCGATATATGTGTCCCCCCTGAGGGCCCTGAATAATGACATTTACAGAAACCTAGAGGTACCTCTTAAGGAAATTAGAGAACTCTCCCCTAACTTACCTGAGATTAGACATGCGGTTAGGACGGGAGATACCTCAGCTAGTGAGAAGTCCAAGCAGCTTAGAAAACCGCCCCACATCTTAATAACTACGCCTGAGACCCTTGGAATTGTATTAACAGCGCCGAAGTTTAGGGAGAAGCTTAGAACGGTCAGATGGGTAATAGTCGATGAGATACATAGTCTGGTAGAGAATAAGAGGGGCACTCATCTAGCTCTCTCATTAGAGAGATTGAGATGGCTTACGGAGAGGGAATTCGTCAGAATAGGACTTTCAGCCACTATAAACCCACTAGATGAAGTAGCTGAGTTCCTAGTAGGTTATGAGGATGGTAGACCACGAGATTGCCTCATTGTAGAGACTAATTGGGCTAAAGCTTTGGATCTAGCCCTACTTTCCCCAGTTAGTGATCTCGTAAACACGCCTTCCGAAGAGATTTCCGCTAAGATGTATGAGCTCGTAGCCAGACTAGTGAAGGAACATACAACTACCTTAATATTCACAAATACTAGAAGTGGTACCGAAAGAGTAGTCTTCCACCTTAAGAAGGTCCTAAAAGATGGTATAGAAGATATAGATCAAAGGATAGCTGCCCATCACAGCTCCCTCTCTAGATTTGTGAGAAGAGAGGTGGAGGAGAGGCTTAAGAAGGGAGAATTGAAAGCCATCGCGAGTTCGACTAGTTTGGAGCTAGGAATAGATATTGGGTACATAGACTTGGTTATACAGATAGGTAGCCCAAAGTCCGTTACTAGGGCATTGCAGAGGATCGGAAGAGCTGGTCATAGGCTTCAAGACGTCAGTAAGGGTAGATTCATTGTAGTGGATAGGGACGACGCGCTTGAAGTCGCTGTAATGCTTAGGGAAGCCCTAAGCGGTAGACTAGACAAAGTACACATACCTAAGAACCCGTTAGATGTCTTAGCTCAGCACATAGTTGGGATGGCTGTAGAGAGGAAATGGAAGGTGGAAGATGCGTATAAGCTGATCACATCCGCATATCCCTATAGAGACCTACCATGGGAGGACTTTGAGGCTGTATTAAGATATCTTGCAGGGGAATACACGCAGCTAGAGAGTAGAAAAGTGTACGGAAAGATATGGTACGACCCTGAGGAAGGGACATTCGGGAGAAGGGGGAAATATGCTAGGG